>NZ_JAQIBL010000235.1 GCF_027859075.1 Oceanispirochaeta sp.
GGGTATGGGGAGGGCTCTGCTGAAATCCGCCGAAGAGGATATCCGGAATCGGGGAGCTGATGGAATCGCCGCCTGGGGGATTACCCTGCCCTTTTGGATGAAGGCCTCCTGGTATAAAAAACAGGGGTATCAGGTGGTACAGAAAGATGGAATGCGCCGTCTCTTATGGAAATCCCTCTCCCCGGATGCTCAGGCTCCCCAATGGTCTGTGCCGAAGAAAATCAGCAATTCTTCCAGAGAAACAGGAATGGTGCATGTGACATCCCTTGTCAACGGAATCTGTCCTGTTATGAACCTGGCGAATGAACGGGCGAAAGCCGTCTCTGAAGAATTCGGAGATGCCGTCGTGTTCCGTGAAATTGTGACAGAGGAACCGGATGTGCTGAAGGAATGGGGGAGCAGTGATGCTCTGTTTATCAACGATCGCGAAATCCCTCTGGGCCCCCCCTTAGCAAAAAAGAAAATCAGAACTCTTATTCAAAAGGAACTGAAGAGATAGAAACTCCTTCAGATGAATTTTCTATCTCTTCACTCTCGATTTAGAGATACATCTTAAAATCGAAATCTACTAAACAGTTTCTTTTTGGGCTGGAAGAATAGGCTCTTCCAAATAGTGTCTTTCTTATCAGGAGATCCTGAAGGAGTAAAACCTGAAAATCGTATGATATCCCGTTGATCTCCCACTGCCAATAGAACTGTATTATTAGTCATTCGAAAGTCTCCATCAACAAAGTGGAAGGGTTTTCCTGGAATGTCCCGGACAGCCATAATGTTCAATTGATAAGTTTTCCGGAAATCGACCTCAATAAGTGTTTTTCCATCCAAATCAGGGGGTATCTGAATTTCTGCTATCACTAATCCATCGCTGATCGGAAGAAAATTATAGAAATCTGGTGAGACCAGAAGGGGAGTAATCCTTTTCGCTGCTTCCCGGGTTGGAAAAACTACCCGAGAGGCCCCAAGAAGTGAAAGAATCTCTCCATGTTCATCACTTTCAGCTCGGGCCACAATATTTTTAACTCCCATTTTATTAAGATAGTTTGTTACTAATGCAGAGACTTCGACCTTCCCTCCTAGATCAATAACCACACCATCGATTCCCTGGGGTACTAATTTTCTGATGACTTCTTCGTGCAAAGCATTTGCAATGAAGGATTTACTTACCCTGTTTGAATACTGTTCAATAAGTGCTTCATCCTGGTCAATGACCATAACTTCCACATTTATTTGACTCAATTCCTCGAGGACCCTTTTTCCGAAGGCCCCCAGTCCAATAATTACAAATTGTTTCATCCTGTTATTACCTCACCAAATGGATATTCCACCATCTGTACTTTGCAATGTTTAATACGATCGGTTGCCATAAAAATCAGCCCGATTCGACCCGATAACATAGTGCCGATAATTATGATTTTACCCAGGAAACTGAGCTTTGCCGTGACACCTAAAGATAGACCTACGGTCCCAAAAGCAGAAATGGCTTCAAAAACAAGTTCGAAAATCCCTATATGCCCATTTTCAAGCAAAGATCTTTCAGTTAAGGACAGTAAGAAAATAACGCAAGAGAGAAGAAATAGAGCTTTGATGAAAAAGAGACCAGCATGACTAATGACTCGGGCAGGGATTCGGTAGTGACCGAAAAAACTGTCTCCATTTTTATCAATCCCTCGAAAAAGAGATAAAAGAACAAGAAAGAGGGTGGTCACCTTAATTCCTCCTGCCATGGAACCTGGCGCTGCACCAATAAACATGAGCACCATGGTGAACATGTTGGACTTTGGAGAAAAAGAGTTCATCGGCAACGCATTGAATCCTGCGGTTCGGGGTGTCACCACATGGAAAAAGGCGTTGAGTATTTTTTGTGGGGGTAGAAGATATTCAAATGCCCTATGCCGCTCACTGATGTAGAAAAAGATGGTGCCACCAAGAACCAGAATCAGGGTAGTGATCAGTACAACAGTTGAGTGAAGTGAAAGTTTGGGTTTCGCTCTTCGAACTCTTGCGGAAATATCATGAAGAACAACAAAGCTGATCCCACCACATATAACCAACAATGATACTGTTATCATAACGAGAGGATCTCTGTTCCATTCTTCCAAACTATTCGGAAAGGTTGAGAATCCGGCATTGCAGAAAGCGGAGATTGCATGAAATACAGCCGTAAATCCTCCTTGTGGGAGATCATGAAAACGCACAAATAAAATCAGAGCCCCTATCATTTCGGTAAAGAATGTTAGAAGAAGAATTGACTTGATAATTTTTTTTGGTTCATATTCGATTCCTTCAACATAGAAATTCTTGATAAGACTTCGATTATTAAAAGAGATTCGTCTGCCGGGAATTAATAAGAGAAGAGTGGCAAAGGTGATAATCCCTAACCCACCAGCCTGGATGAGTATCATTATTACTGATTTTCCTAATAGTGTGTATTGAGACGTATCTACGGTTATTAATCCCGTCACACAGACAGCTGAAGCGGATGTAAAAAGACTATCTATAAAATGGAGTCTATCTGGCCCATTCCAGGCCGCAGGAAGATAAAGAAGTAAGGCTCCAATCAAGGTTGTGGAAAAAAAGTAGCTTAAGAGAATGTAACTGCTTTTCATGGTAGTTCCAACTGAGTAAAGCGTTTTATGGTTTTAGGATTGAGATAGAAGGGACAGGACAGATGATTTCGATTACTGCAGAAATGATTCATTCTCCTCTTATTAATAACCAATCTATTGTAGTCGGCACCGCATAAGCTGATCTCTTCATTAGCATTATAAACTTCATAATTAAGAAAAGGGCAGACACTGGCAGCAGTTGTAAAAGGCTCAAGCTGACTATCACTTGATCTATAATAATGAGTTAATTTCTGTTTGTTTATTATGGGGTCAGTAAGATAGGCAATAAATGTTACGCCCGTTTCTATTAACTTTTCAACCAGAACTCTTTGTGGATAATCCAGCAAAGCAATAACAGGGATGGACGTAATTCGTCTATCCCGTTTCAAACAAGTACACAATTCAATAAGTTTTGAATTCAGTTCTATTGACCCATAAGAAAAACGAATGAAAACAAAATCGGGATTCTGAATTTCGGTCAGGGATAAGCAGCTGATGGGGCTGCTGGTAAATAAAATTTCTCCATCAGATCCATTCCATTCATTTACTGAGATGTCACATAAAATTCCACGCATACTGTCTCCTTAATGTATCCATTAAGGAGACAGTATGCAAAAAGTGTGCCTAAAAAACATTTATATATCTTGAATGAAATTAAGGTCCTGGACATACCTTTCATGTGTTGCAATATGCAATGATTCAACAATGAACTTTGCAATATTCAAGAACTGAAAGAAGAGTTCCTCAATTAGACAGTGGGAGAGTGAAGGTAAAAATACTGCCTTGTCCTTGTTGTGATTCCACCCATATGGTCCCACCGTGGGCTCTAATTATCTCTTTACAGATGGCCAATCCCAATCCGGAGCCACCGGATTTCCGGCCCCGAATCTGAGAGAATTTTTGAAAAATTCGAGATTGGTATTCTGGAGGAATACCTTGTCCATCATCTTCTACAGAAATATGGATGTTAAAACCAATTTTTGCTGCAGAGATTTTAATCATTCCTTTATCGGAAATATAGCGTAAAGCATTGGATACAAGATTAGACAGAACCCAGGTTACTTTATTCATATCTCCGTCGAGGAATTCAGCGCCTTGATGGACTGTCCTGGACAGCTTGATTTGTTTCTCCTCAGCTTGCTTTCGGAATATTGATTCGATATATTCAAACAGAGAGTTGACTTCTACTCTCTCCTGATCTATTTCAATTCTTCCTGATTCAAGACGGGATAACTCCAGTAAGTCCTCTGTAAGAGATTTCATATAAAATATCTCTTCCCTCGCAGTACTAATCAGATCTCTTTCCATCTCATCCTCAGAGTTCATTAATCGCTCGTAAAGCAGGTCTATACTCATTCCAAGGCTTGTCAGAGGTGTTTTGAGTTCATGAGAAGCGGCCATGACGAATTCACTTTTCAGGTCTTCCAGCTCTTTCATTCGGGTAATATTGCGAAGCAGAAGAAGTATCCCCGAAGCGATTTTCCTTTTTCCGCGGATGGGAGATAATGTGTATTGATAATGCCGTGGCTCACCATTCGGATTCTGAATAACGAGAATTCTCTCTTCCTCGGGCAGACCATTTAAGGGGTCCTGATGAACACTCTCTCGAATAATAGAACAGAGGGGAACACTGCCGCAGAGATCTTCACAATCAGAGCCTAATGTATTCAGCGGATCGGCATTAAAAATTTTCAATGCCGCAGGATTGATACTGATAACAACCAGTTCTTTATCAAACACAACCAATCCGTCCTCAATTCCAGAAATAATTGTATCCGCTTTATTCTTTTCTGAGACTATCTGCTCGATATTTAATTCATGGTAATTCCCAAGTTGTAAGGCCATTGCATTGAATTCTTCTGCTAAAGTGCCTAGTTCATCCTTACTGCCAACATCGACTTTTGCGGAATAATCCCCCTGTGAGAGTCGTCGGGAAGCTTCGCTTATCTTATATATGGGCTTAACAATCCGCTCTGCCAGGAGAAGGCTGAAAAAGAAAACAAACAAAAGTGAAATAGCGGTAATGACTAGTGTAGAAATAAAAGCTCTATTCGAGAGGACTCTAGCTTGATTGCTAGCTTCGTACATAATGGACTCGTTAAGTTCTAATAAATCGGTACAAAGGCTCCTTATTTCTCCTTGTCGCGGCAATGGTGATGTGTCCTTGTCCACACTTAACCAAAGAGCAACCTCTTCCCGATAAGCAGAATAGCGGTCACTTATCTTCTCAACAATCTCCGCTTCCCCTGAGATGGTAATATTATCTTTAGCCCGAGCCAGCCACTCAATAAAAAGTGCATCCAACTTTCGTAGGTTTTCATGCAATGGCTGATCGGGTTCTTCATATCTGACTTGTAATAATATGGTCTTTTGTTGATCCATAGACTGCCTCATCCCAATTGCAGCAGATATACTACGATAATTTTCCCTTAATATGGCATCAGAAGCTTGTCCCAGAGAGATTATATTTACCAAGGCCCAAACAATAACCATACCTGATAAAACCAGAACCAGTCCGTTGGATGTCAGTATCTTATTTTTTAACCTCATCTCTCGGCCTCCTTTCTAAAGGTTATATTGTTTACGTTTTCGCCACAGGGTCGCCTGATCGATCCCCAGAATTAATGAGGCTTTTTTCAAAGATGACGTTTGTTTCAGGATGCGGTTGATGTACATCTCTTCAAGTTCGGCTAAAGTGAGGAGCTCTTGATCAATAGAATCAGTTATTCCTGGTTGTTGCATTTTTTGGGGCAGATCATCGGGTTTGATTACACATGGTTTGTTCAAAATGATAGTCCGTTCTACTACGTTTTTCAGTTCTCTGATGTTTCCCGGCCAAGAAAAGCTTTGCATGATATTTAGAGTTTCGGAAGAGAATGTAAAGCCCTGCTTATGATTGACTCTACTGAAGTGGTTTAAAAAGGTTTGAGCCAAAGTGGGTATGTCCTCTCGTCGATCTCTCAGAGGAGGAAGAGTGACACTTATAACCTCTAAACGATAGAACAGATCTTTCCGGAAAAGATTTTGCTCAACAAGAGCAGCCAAGTCTCCATTAGTTGCTGCGATGATACGGACATCTGCTCGACAGGTTCTTGAGTCTCCAATACGTTCATACTCTCGGTCTTGAAGGAACCTGAGGATTTTAGCTTGCAGTGGAAGGGGCATTTCTGCTATTTCATCCAGAAAGAGGGTTCCCCCTTCACAATTTCTTATTCTTCCTGGATTATCCTTAACCGCTCCAGTAAAGGCTCCCCGAACGTGGCCAAAAAGTTCACTTTCCAGCAGTTCTGCAGGAACAGATGGACAAGAAATGGTACCGCATACTCCAGCAGAGCGGCTGCTCCATTTATGAATTTCTCGGGCTATGAGAGATTTACCAGTTCCACTCTCTCCCTGAAGGAGGATTGTCGCCTCTGATTCAGCCGCTGTTTTTAAGAGCTCTAAAGTTTTTTGATATTGAGGATTATTTGATTCCCAATGGGATTCAGGTTGAACCTCACTGATGTCAGCTTTTAAAGTGGCATTTTCCAGCTCCAGAAAGCAAATTTGAGTATATTGCCTGGCCAGGACTTTGATTCGATCAGCTGAAAAAGGTTTAGCTACATAATCAACTGCACCGACTCGCATTGCTTCAACGGCTGTATCGATACTGGCATGAGCAGTGATCACAACTATTTTAATCCCTGGTGACTCCCGAAGAATCTCTGGGATCAACTCCAGTCCATTGGTTTCTTCGAGCCTTAAATCGACAAAGGCAAGATGTATCCTTTGCTTTTTTACGACCTCAAGTGCGTCTTTGCCATTAGAAACAGCAATTACTTCATGCCCCAAGGACGATAAACAATAGGAGACGGTTTTTCGAATGTTCGCTTCATCATCGACGACTAGGATATTGAGAAAAAATAGGTCAGAATTGAGCGAAACCTTTTCAGTTGATTTCATGAGATGATAATAACACAACAAGATTGTGTCTTTACATCTGAATTGAGTATTTTATATGGAAAAGACAGAGAGATTCCCAGTAGTGGAAAATAAGAATTAGAGTTAGTCGCTTCTATGCCATTTATTTAATACCGACATCGGTTCTCTATTTTTACTGTTCATTGAGGTTTTATATTTTTGAGTTCGGGTTGAATACAGCAATCCATAATTAATAGGACGTAATGTGGATGAGTTTTACTACACTATAGTGCTTCAAAGAAATTTTGAAATAAACTTCACAATAATGGGCATAAAAACCACCACAGTCACCAGTCTCAGCGTATGAAGGAGGGCTACAACATGGGCCTGGGCGCCATAGGCATCGGATATCAGGACAATATTCGCCAAGCCTCCGGGAGACGCGCTGAAAAGGGCTGTGATCAGGTCAATACCGGTGACTTTAGAGATGACCAGACCCAGCAGAAGGCTGAATACCATCAGGCCCACCACCATGATGACCGCTGCGCCGAATATGGAACCCAGACCCTTGATGGTCTCCGTATTGAAATTCAATCCTATTGAGGCTCCGATCACAATCTGCAGGACCGTATTGGCCTGTGGTGGAACATATCCTTTATTGGTCAGCAGATTATACACAGCCGTGGCGACCATGGCACCAAAGAGGGCGCCTGCCGGGAGTTTCAGTTTGATCCCGATCATTCCTCCCACAGCGGCCACAAGTAAAGTAGTAATAAATCGTGATATCATACATGGTCTCCCTTGTCCCAACGGGCCTTGATTCTGCCCCGGACCGAATTGATCAGATAAATCTCATCCGCCGTCACCAGCTCGTCCAGGGTGATGACCCTCTCTTTGATTTCTCCAGACTCCAGCATCTCCCGGCGGAGGGTTCCTCCCAGGAGTCCCGAAGTTCGGGGAGGGGTGAAGGAATCCCCTCCCCAGACAGCTATTATATTACAAACAGTTGTTTCGCACACTTCTCTTTTTTCATTCCACAGAAGCACATCATCTGCCTCGGGCCATTGGGCCCTAAACTCCTTATAGAACTCACGTCTTGTGGTTTTGTGATAGACCAGGGGATTTTTATGATCAATGGGAGTCTTTGCGCTTTTGATGGTCCAGGCTTGGGGTCCTGCTTCGGCCGGGGGAAGAGGGGCTGTTTCAATCTGCACCTCTCCCCGGCTGTCCAGCAGGAGGCGGACCCGCCTGTTTCCGGGTTCATAAAATAATGAGCTCTCCCGGATGAGTTTAGTTTTCACCCTCTCCCGGCTAAACGGGCGGTCGAAGTATTCGGCACTCTCTTCCATCCTGTCCAGATGCCTGTCCAGGAGAGAATAACCCTCAGAGGGGGACCACTTCAGTGTCTCCAGGAGTGAGAAATCCGGCATTTTCCGGGTCAAAATCTGTATCTTATTCAAGGATTCCGCGTATTCCCCTTCGGCGGTTGAATCCCAGACAATGCCTCCCCCGGTGCCATAAAAGGCTTTCTTCCTGGAATTGTCTATCAGGGCCGTACGGATGGCTACATTGAACTGGGCCTTCCTGTCAGGACCCCAGTATCCGATGGAGCCGGTATACAGTCCCCGGGGAGTGTTTTCCAATTCTCTGATGATCTCCATGGTCCTATATTTGGGTGCTCCCGTGATGGAGGCACAGGGGAAGAGATTGTTCATAATCTCCGGTATTTCGGCGTCAGTTTCTGCCAGAATCTCACTGGTCATCTGCCAGAGAGTGGGGTACTTTTCAAGATTGAAGAGCCGGGGAACCCGGACACTGCCCGTTCGGGCGATGCGTCCCAGATCGTTGCGGATCATATCTACGATCATCATGTTTTCCGCCCTGTTTTTCTCTGAGTTCAAAAGCTCCCGGGACTTCTTTTTATCTTCGCCCAGGGTCAGCCCCCGGGGAGCGGTTCCTTTCATAGGTTTTGTGCTGATCCTGTCTCCGTCTAAAGAAAAGAAAAGCTCCGGCGATGCGGAGCAGACGGTCCATTTTCCCAGGCTCAGGTAGGCTCCATAGGGTGCCTTCTGGGCGGTTCGTATCCGGCAGAAAAACTCCCAGGGATCTTCGGTGAAATCTGCTTTCAGGCGGTATGTATAATTGACCTGGTAGGTCTGGCCCTGGCGGATGTACTCTTTCACGGCCATGATTCCTCTGTTGTATTCACTCCGGGTCATAGTCGCCTTCCAGTCTGGCCCTTTTCCTTCGCCCTGGGATGGATCTTGAGACGGAATCAGAAAGTTTTTATCCAGAATTGTCGGGGTCGGGTAAAGGGTAAAAGACAGGAGGGGAGTCTCTTTGTCCCTCTGAGAGTGAAGGGCGTCATCCATACCGGGAGCCGCATCATAGGCGATGAATCCGGCGGCATAGAGCCGTTTTTCTTTGACCTCTCTATGAATCCTGAGGATAAGCGGACCGACTTCTTCCTGTCTGTATGCGGAGTATGTTGTCAGGGGATTCTGAAAATGGAGCCAGCTTTTCGACTGTGCATCATGAATGAGAGCCTCTCCCTCACGACAGGGATTCATAATCGTCCTCCTGAATCTTCTCTGAGAGCCTCACTTTAGCATGGAGAAAAGGATACTTCCATTCTTCCGGTCAGATTTTTCGCTGGATTTTATGTTCGGTCAGTTCGATACAGCCGATATGAGGCCCCTCTATTTTGTTCCCGAATTCATCTCCTCTATTCTTTCTGATCATGGTCCTGACGGGGGCATCTTCTTTTCAATAAAAAATTCTAACCCGGAAGATCTGAACATCTGCTTTTATTGCAATATGGCCTGCCGTTATCTATCAGAAGGCGAGTCCTGGGATGATATTCTGATTAAGCTGGGGTTCCCTGGTGAAGACCTTTTACAGACCCATTTTCATGACTTCACAGGCATGAGCCCCGATATGTATGCCAAATGGTGCCTGGAATGAGAAAAAACAAGCAAAACCCGTCGTCACTATATTATACTAAAAACATTAGAAGAGACTAAGTGGAGGAGAAGGAATGTGTCGAAGCTGAAGAAAACTATGTGTAAATTGGCAGATGACGGTTTGAAGAAGAAAGAGGAGGCCATCATTGCCGAGGTGGTCCATCCCAAATATATATGTAAAAAATGTCTGAGAGTCTCTACTGACAAAGATCTGCTCTGCAGTCCCAAAAAGTTGGAATAGAGTTGATTTTGAAATCCAGATCTTCCTGATTCCAATAATAGGTTCGGGATGATTATTTCCAAATAACAGGAGAAAAAACTATGTTGATTGCTGTGCCTGTTGAATCTGCTGATGGTGAAACCAGAGTGGCTCTGGTTCCCGAATCGGTTGGTAAAATCTTAAAATGGGAGGGTGCTTCCATCGTCGTTCAGTCAGGGGCCGGGTTAAAAGCCGGCTATTCGGATGAACAGTATAAAGAAGCGGGATGTGAGATCCTGTTTTCCAGAGAGGATCTTTTCAAAAAGGCGGATATTCTGTTGATGGTGGGAAAACCTGAGGCTTCAGAAGTCTCGAAAATTCCCTCCGGGACAGCCTTGATCTGTCAGCTCGACCCCTTTAATGAAATAGAGCTGATCCGGTCTCTGTCTTCTGCCGGAGTCACCGCGGTGAGTCTGGAAATGATACCCCGGAGTACAATCGCACAAAAAATGGATGTCCTCAGTTCCCAGGCGTCTCTGGCGGGTTATATGGCCGTCATCAAGGCGGCGGAACTTCAGAAAAAAGTATTTCCCATGATGATGACTCCTGCGGGAACCATATCCCCCTCCAAGGTCTTTGTGATTGGAGCCGGTGTGGCCGGACTTCAGGCCATCGCCACAGCCAGGAGGCTGGGAGCCAGCGTTTCCGCCTTTGATACCCGCCCTGTGGTGGAAGAACAGGTTCACTCTCTGGGAGCCCGTTTTGTGAAGATCGATCTGGGTGATACGGGGCAGACCAAGGACGGGTACGCCAGGGAACTGACGGAGGAACAGCTTCAAAAGCAGCGGGAACTCATGACCAAGGTCTGCAGTCAGTCTGATGTGGTGATTACTACGGCCAAGCTCTTCGGAAGGAAGGCTCCTGTCATTATCAACTCAGAAATGGTAAACAAAATGTCAGCCGGGAGCATCCTGGTCGACATGGCCGTTGACAGCGGTGGAAATGTAGAGGGGTCCGTCCCGGATCAGCTGGTGAGCGTCGGGGGAGTCAATATCCTGGGCTATGGTAAGGGTGAAATGGAAGTTCCCTATCATGCCAGCCAGATGTATTCTGGAAATATAACAGCCTTTCTCGAAACCTTCTGGAAGGATGAGAAAAAAGGACCTGTCCTTGAGGGGGAGAGTGAAATCCTCACGGGTTGTGTCATCACACGGGGAGGCGCCATCGTTCATGAGCGCTTCAGGGAGGAGTCCTGATATGGATGTTATCTACCTATTCTTTATCCTGATATTGTCAATTTTTCTGGGGCTGGAGCTGATTCGCAAGGTTCCTTCCACCCTGCATACACCCTTAATGTCCGGTAGCCATGCCATCTCCGGAATCACTCTGGTGGGGGCCTTGACCTCTGCGGGGAGTGCCGATTCCAGGATCACCATTGTTCTGGGAACCATGGCTGTCGCCTTTGCAACCATCAATGTCGTAGGGGGCTATCTGGTTACCGACAGGATGCTGGAGATGTTTAAAAAGAAAAAAAAGGAGAGTGACTCATGATATTTCTGATCAACACTGTCTACATTGTGTGTTCTGTCCTTTTTATCGTCGGTCTCAAGCTGATGAGCTCTCCTGCCACTGCCAGGCGGGGAAATCTTCTTTCCGCCCTGGCTATGTTCCTGGCGGTGGTCATCACCCTGCTGGATCGTAATATCCTGTCCTTCCAATGGATTCTGATCGGAATCGCCGTGGGATCACTCATCGGTATTCTGGCCGCCCGGCTGGTGGCCATGACCGATATGCCCCAGATGGTGGCTGTCTTTAACGGATTCGGTGGTATTGCCAGTCTTCTGGTCGCCTGGGTTCTGTTTTTCAAAAATCCAAATACCGAGGCCTTTACCCTCATCACCCTCTACCTTTCAGTCTTCATCGGAGGCATCACCTTTACAGGCAGTATGGTGGCTTTTGGAAAACTGGATGGAAAAATCACAACCAAACCTGTCCAGTTTAAAGGGCAGCAGATTGTGAATTCCCTGATTCTCCTCTCTTTATTCAGTTTTGCTGTACTCTTTGTCTTTCCCGAATTGGCGGGAATTCCCCGTTCTTCCCTGATCCTCTACGCGGTGATCCTGTCGGGAGTCCTGGGTGTGATGGTGGTCATTCCCATTGGCGGGGCGGATATGCCCGTTGTGATCTCTCTGCTTAACTCCTACTCGGGTCTTGCCGCCTGTGCCGCAGGTTTTGCCATCAGGAATAATCTCCTCATCGTCTCGGGAGCCCTCGTCGGGGCCAGCGGTATCATCCTGACCAATATCATGTGCAAGGCCATGAACCGATCGCTGGCCAATGTCCTGTTCAGCGGCTTCGGTTCTGCCGGCGGCAGTGTTGCCTCCTCCGAGGGGGAAGAAGGGGAAATCAGGCCCATCAGTTCAGAAGATGCCTATCTTATCCTGGAAGCCGCCTCTTCGGTGGTGATTATTCCCGGTTACGGCATGGCTGTTGCCCAGGCGCAGCATGTGGTGAAAGAGCTGGGGAATCTTCTGGAGCAGAATGGAGCGGAAGTGAATTTTGCGATTCATCCCGTTGCCGGCCGGATGCCCGGTCATATGAATGTTCTTTTGGCTGAAGCCAATGTTTCCTACGATAAAATGAGAGAAATGGATGACATCAATCCCATGATGGAAACCGTGGATGTGGCCATTGTTATCGGAGCGAACGATGTTGTGAATCCCGCCGCCAGAGAGGTGGAAAGCAGTCCGATTTACGGGATGCCCATCATCAATGCGGATAAAGCCAAGACCGTATTTGTTCTGAAACGATCTATGAGAACAGGATTCGCCGGTATTGGCAATCCTCTCTTTTTCAGAGAGAATACACGAATGCTTTTCGGGGATGCCAAAGCCTCTATCCAGGCTTTGGTAGCCCAGTTTAAGGAGTCTTAATCTCAGGTTATAAGACAGAAAAATAAATACTCAGAGATCCGCCGGTCGCGGTTTTCTGAGAACAGGAGAACTCATGGACAATTTCATTTTCAGAAATCCCACACAAATCTATTTTGGAAAGGGCATGGAAAACAAAGCCGGTGAAGCGGTCAGTGTTTACAGTAAAAATATACTCCTTCATTACGGTGGAGGTTCTATTAAAAAGTCAGGCCTTTACGACAGGGTTATCGCCTCTCTGAAGTCATCAGGGGTGGAGTGGACTGAACTGGCTGGTGTGAAACCGAATCCACGGCTTTCTCTAGTGAGGGAAGGTATTAAAATCTGCCGTGAAAAAGATATAGATTTTATCCTGGCTGTGGGGGGAGGGTCGGTCATCGATTCCGCCAAAGCTATTGCTGCGGGAGTTCCCTATGAGGGCGATGTCTGGGATTTCTATGAAGGAAAGGCTCAGCCTGAAGAGGTCATCGGTCTGGGAACCGTTCTGACCATCCCTGCCGCTGGAAGTGAATCCAGTAACGGGACGGTCATAACCAAAGAAGAGGGTCAGCTGAAAAGACCCTGCGGTTCGGAACTCCTCTATCCTGATTTTTCCATATTGAATCCCGAGCTGGCTATGACTCTGCCACCCTTTCAGAGGGCCTGTGGAGTGGCTGATATGATGGCTCATCTTTTTGAGCGTTATTTCACCAATTCCTACCCTGTTGAATTGACCGATAGAATGATCGAAGCCGTATTAAAAACCATAATTCATAATGGTCCGAGTGTTATGATGGATGGGGATACCTACGATGCATGGGCAGAAATTATGTGGTCCGGAACAGTCGCTCATAACGGCAGCCTGGATACAGGGCGTCTGGGGGACTGGGGCTCCCATCAGATGGAACATGAACTCAGCGGTATTTATGATGTAGCTCACGGAGCGGGTCTTGCCGCCCTGTTTCCTCATTGGATGCGTTATGTGATGAATCAGGATATCAAACGTTTTGTTCAGCTTGCTGTCCGTGTCTGGAATGTGGATCAAAATTTTAAATCCGATGAAGAAACGGCTCTGGCCGGCATAGAGGCTCTGGAACAGTTCTGGCAGTCACTGGGACTGGCCACCACACTCTCTGGTCTGGATATTCCCGGAGACAGGCTGGAGGAAATGGCGGGTAAATGTGCAGGAGAAACAGATAATCCTCAGGGACAATTTGTAAAGCTTTATAAAAAAGATGTACTGGCTATACTGGAAATGGCCCTGTAATTTTCATTTTGAAGGAGCTCCTTTCGATGATACCTCTCTTCAGGAAACTGGCGTATATTACCCTCATTTTGATTCTTGCAGCCTCTTGTGCCAGCGTAAAACCTGTCATCCTGGACCCGGAGGTCTCTGTAACCGAAGTTAGAGTCACAGAACTGAGTTTTTATGAAATCTCTCTGGAAATGGAGCTCCTGATTACCAATCCAAACCCCCTGGGCATTGACCTGGAGGGCTTTGATTATGATTTTCTTATCAATGACGCCTCTTTTATCAGGGGGAACCAGGAGGACAAAGTCAGCCTGGCAGCTCATGGAAAATCTTCCCTGGTCATCCCCTTCACACTGAATTATCAGAACATGTATCAGACCATGGTTTCTATCCGTGATTCCCGGGAGTCGGACTATAAAATTGTGACGGGACTCCATTTTGTACTGCCCGTCCTGGGAGAACAGAGGCTGGAGCTGGCCCATGAAGGACAGATCCCGCTGATTCGGCTGCCCCGTTTCAGTTTTGAGAGCCTATATGTCAGCTCTCTTGGTCTTATGGGGGCAGATATCATCATTCTGATGAAGGTCCAGAACCCCAACAGCTTCGATATCAATTTGAAGGAGTTTCAAGGGGTCCTGAAGGTTAATAAGCAGAAATGGGCTGAACTGGATGTCCCTGAAACAGTGTTCTTTCCCTCTGAGGAGTGGAGGGATATGGGATTTCAGATCCGGCTGGAATTTTTGTCCATGGGCCGCACTGTGCGTGATCTTTTGTCTGGAGAAGAGGCCCTTTTTTATGACTATCAGGGGCAGACCCTTCTTGAATCTTCTCTTGAAGGTTTGAAGGACGCGTACCTGCCCCTGGATGTCTCTGGAGAAATTGAATTAATCAAACCTGCGAGCACCATAGAAGGTCAGCATAGTTCTCAAAAAATAGAGGACACAATTGAGGGTAATCTGCTCAATATTTTCGGGGCCTACTCCCGCTGAGTATTCTATTCAATAATGACGAATTCAACCCGTCTGTTCTATAAAATATACCACACCCCAATTCATATTCTTCGTTAATCTTTCGTTGAACTCTCCCGGAAAGATTTCTTTATTTATTATGACAATTATGATATTATGTCATAATAAAAATTGAGTCCCTTTCTAATTTTATATTTGCAGGAGTTGATTATGACCATAACATCCCTATTTCAGGAACAAGCTGAAAAATACCCCGAAATTCTCTGTCAGTACAGCCGTGACGAAAAGGGGCAGTTTACTCCCGTCACCTACAAAGAGGTCTACAACAGGGTCTCTTCCATGGCCTGGAGCCTTGATAAACTGGGAGTGAAGAAGGGAGATCTTGTTGGTTTTATCAGCGACAACCGCAGCGAGTGGCTCATCCTGGACCTGGCGATTGTCTCTCTGGGAGCCGCCGATGTTCCCCGTGGATGCGATACGATGGCCCCCGAAATGTCTTATATTCTGGGATTCTCGGGTTGCACAATTGCCATTCTGGAAATTGATAAACAGCTGGAGAAAATCCTCTCCCTCAAGAAAGAACTGCCTTCCCTGAAGAAGGTCATCCTCATCGATAAACCCGAAACGCTCCCGAAAACTCCCTGGAAAATTTCCTTCTATAAAGACCTTCTGGAAGAAGGACGAGAGAAGTCTTCCGATGACTTTCTGGCAGAAAATATTGCCCAGGGCAGGGGAGCTGATCTCTGCACCCTGATTTTTACCTCCGGAACCACAGGGGAGCCAAAAGGGGTCATGCTGACCCATGATAATTTTCTCCATCAGGTCCTGAATATCAAGTCTGTGGCCAATATCGAAGTCGGAGACATCTGGTTGAGTGTTCTGCCGGTGTGGCACTCTTTTGAACGGGTCATTCAGTACATCGCTATTGGAGCCGCCACAACCATTGCCTATTCCAAACCCGTTGGAAAAATTATGCTCATGGACCTGCAGAAGCTGAATCCCCAGTGGATGGCTTCAGTGCCCAGAATCTGGTCTGCCATTGAATCGGGTGTTTCAAGAAATATCAAAGCCAAGGGCGGAGTTTCATGGATACTCTATAACTTCTTCCTCAAGGTAGCCATTCTTCATCAGGGTCTGCAGAACCGGATGACTGGCCGCGTTGCCGATTTCAAGAAAGTTTTCACTCTTCCTTATTACATACTCTACCCCATCCCCTGGCTCCTCCTTTTTCCTCTGCGACTGCTGGGGAATAAGCTGGTCTTCAGTAAGATTCAAGCCAAAGTCGGGACCGGCTTCAAGGCGGGAATCTCCGGGGGAGGCGCTCTTCCTCCCCGGATCTATCAGTTCTTCAAGGCCATAGGCATACAGCTTCTGGAGGGTTATGGTCTGACAGAAACGGCTCCCGTTGTCGCCTTCAGTCCTCAGCAGCACCCTGTCATGAACGTGGTGGGACCAGCCTGGCCGGGTACCGAAATCAAAATACTGAATGAGAAAGGCCAGATTGCCGGGCCTGGAGAGAAGGGGGTCGTTTATCTGAAGGGACCTCAGGTCATGAAGGGTTACTATAAGAAAGAAGAGGCCACGGCGCAGATCATTGATAAAGAGGGTTGGCTGAGCTCAGGAGACCTCGGGATAATGACGGTTCATCAGGAACTGAGGATTATCGGTCGTGAAAAGGACACCATCGTCCTGTTGGGCGGAGAGAACATCGAACCTGTTCCTATGGAACAGAAGCTGACCGAATCTCCCTTTATTGAGCAGGCTGTGATTGTCGGACAGGATCAGAAATATCTGGCAGCACTGATTGTGCCTGATTTTGATGCTCTGGAGAACTATGCCAAAGAGAATAATCTAGCTTATGAAAACAGGATTCACCTGAGGGATGTCCATGCTATCCTGGAACTCCTGACCAGTGAAATCAATAATCTGATCAGCAGTAAGAACGGGTTTAAGAGTTTTGAAAGAATTTATAAGTTTGCCGTTCTCAGAAAATCATTTGAGGTTGGTATGGAGTTGTCGGGGAAGCAGGATTTGAAGCGTCATGCGATAACAGAGCTCTACAAGAAGGAAATTAAGACTCTCTTCTAATTCAATCTGTTTTAATTCAAGAAGGGGGCTGCCTGAGCAGCCCTCATTTCTGTCTATTCCCGGGGAGGCTCTTTGAGGAGTCTGATTCCCCCCTCTTCAATGAGAATCTTCTTCTCTTTGTAGAGAACCCCTATGGTTTTCTTGAATATCTTCTTGCTCATCTGAAGTGTTTGCCTGATATCATCGGGGTCGCTTTTATCATGAAGGGGAAGAAAGCCGCCGCTGCTGCCCAACACGCCCATGATCACAGCCTCTGCGTCTTTGTATGCATTTTTGAATCCCTGGGGCTGGAGAGCCGTATCCACAAGGCCGTCATCTCTTATCTTTTTAATAAACCCGTCACGACTGTCTCCAATCCGCAGCTCTTCATAGACTTCGTTTCTATAGAGGAGGCCTCTGTATCGATTGTTGACGATGACCCGGAATCCCAGATCAGAGACCCCGAAGACCAGGAGCTCCACCTTCTGCTGTTCCTTCAAGTCAGCTGTGTCGTCTTCCAGAAATTCATCAATCTGACAACTGCCGACGACTCCCATCTTATCAAAGTCGGGGATGAGACAGACCAGGGCCGTGTCTCCCTCTTCCAGGTCTTTTCGGAGGAATGCCTTGGGGACAAAGAGATCTTTTTTGATGCCCCAGTCCAGAAAAACACCGAAATCGGTCACTGACTTCACTGTGAGGGCGGCAAAATCACCAAGCTCCGCTTTGGGCCTTACTGTTGTCGCTTTGAGGCCCTGTTTTCCATCCAGATAGACAAATGCTTTCAGGGTATCACCCGGACGGCATGTCTCGGGAACTTCGTAGGCGGGAATCTCAATTTCTTCCTCACCCAGAGTCAGGATCTTGAATCTTCCCCTGGTTCCCCCCAGGATCAAATCATGATATTGCCCGGTTTGTACGGGATCATTTGCATTATTCATATCTACTCAGTATACGTCTGACAGGTCCTTCTGTACAGGAAGTCAGCGGAGCATCTGCAGTTCTGCTTCCAAATTTTTAAGATTTTCGGTGTTCTTTTTGCCGATTTCTGCCAGGGTTCTCGAATCCTGGACCAGGGCGTCTGTGGCCGTATTGATCTTCGACGCCAGCTCCGTAACCTTCTGGGCCATCTCGGAGGTTTGACGAACGCTGCCATGACCCAGCTCTATCCTGGAAGACATTGTATCTACCGATTGATTCACCGTTGAGTTCGCACTCATCATGTCTCCGACGCTTACGGTGATCCCCCGGGCATTCCCGGCCAGTTCATTCAGACTGATAAATACTTCATTCATGGCTTGTGCCTGATCGTCAATCTGCTCCATAATATGTTCAAATTGCACCAGAACTTCCCGGCTCTGCTTGACTGCTGATTGGGAATTTTTATTGCTTTTTTCAAGTAGTTCTCTGATCTGCTTAGACTGGGTATTGGTCGTTTCTGCCAATTTTCTGATCTCGCCGGCAACCACGGCAAAACCTTTTCCGACTTCTCCAGCATGAGCCGCTTCGATGGAGGCATTCATGGCCAGAAGGTTCGTCTGGCTGCCCACATCTTCAATGACCGTTGTAATTTCGTTGATCCGGCTGTTGGATGCCAGCATCTCATCCATAAGGCGCCCGGACTCCTTGATTTGCTTTTCTGACTGCCGGGAGTTTTCCTTCAGTCTGTTCAGAGCTTCCAGCCTGGTCTGCATGGTTTCTGAAATAGTGGTAATGGAACCGGCTATCTCCTCTACAGCCGCAGCGGATTCTTTCATAGCAGTCGTTTGAGTTTCTACCACCTGACCGACTGATGTTCCTGCATCAAAAATATCCTGCTGAACCTCATCGGCAGATTGCATCAGTCCTGACAGTTCCTGAATAATGGATTCCATATTATGCAATCGTCCGGTGATGCTCTCGGCGTTATCCCTTGTGCTCTCTGCCAGATCATGCAAATCATTCCCCAGGCTGAGGTTTTCCTTGAACTTGCCCATCAGAGCATTGAGCTCATTGAACCTTTGGCTGGTGGCTTCCTCCTGATGCATCAGTGAGTCAAAGATGACTGTAGAATTTTTGATGACCATTATAACAAAATAGTTACAGAGCAATAAAAGAAGGACCGGAACAATATAGAATGAAATTAACTCCCCTGTCGTCCCGGAATACTGGGGTAGAACTCTAAAAAAGAAGGAGATCATCAGAAATAGTTCGCCGCAGATGATGAATATGAAAGGTTGAACCTGAGAGTATCCAAAGAGGGCCAGGGCCAACAGGGTGGGCATGGCATAGGTGAAAATCATGTATCCCTCATACTGAATAGCAACAGGATTACTGATTGTGATCAGTATGGCCGCGGAGAAACAAATCGACAGAATCACATTGACCGCCGCTTTGTACATCCCTTTTTTCAGCATGATTATATTGGCGATAAACAGGAGGACAAGGAAGGTCTCAATGACTGCTTTTAAGATCCTGCCTTCCACAATATTGAAGATTGTAAAGCAGGAAAATAAAATAATGGAAGCCAGATCAACCTTTAGAAGGGCTTTGGAACGAAACCGGACAGTTATATCACTGTGCTGATCGTAGATGGTTAGGATTCTTCTGAGCATGGATTCAACCTCTTTCCAGGGGATCATTATCTTTTTAATTAGTTTTTAATTTACCACAGATAGGATGGTTATACCATTGAAATGTGGGAGTGACCTGAAATCTGAATGGTCAGAATAAAATGGACCATCAGGTTCTGGAAATCCTCCCCGTATTGATGCATAATCTGGGTATGAGTAATAATAGTAATCCTGTGGAGCAGATGCTTCTTGAAAAAAAATGGTTTGATCTTAAAACCCTGAAAGACCATGAACGCCAGTCTCTGCTGAACCACATCGAGGTTCACCGCTACCTCTTATGCAAAGAGGCCAATGACGATATCCCCTGGCTGGAGGCCCTTGAATCCTGGTTTTTGGAAGTATGGCAGCCCATCAGCCGTATTGCGGAACAGCCGGAGTATCAAAAGAAGTTTGGTGATAAGACCAGGCTGGAACTCTATCTGTCCATCTCGGAGCACTGGCATTATATGAAGACCGCTATTCCTGACATGACCGCGGCCCAGGCGGTGGATCATTACAGCCGTTTTGTTGGTTCCTGAAATGAATTCATCACTGAAGTGATTCGAGTCCCGGGATCTTGACCGGACAGACCCCTCTAGCCGTGAACTCTCCATTTAAAAATTCTGCCAGGCTCGTATAGGCCGACGGTGTATCCTCATAGGTCAGGATAAGGGCATCCGCCCGGGTAAACTCCCCTCCCTCATAGGGCGTTCTCATGACGGCGACAGCACAGGATGTTTCTGATTTGAGGAGGTTGCGGACAAAGTCCATGGCTTCCGCAAAGCGGAAAAGGTCGGAGCAGACAATCAGAATTTTCTCCCACTCTTCTGCTCTAATCGGGGCCTTGCTGATTTCTTTTTTGATATCTTCTGGTTTCATTGTGCGAAAAACTGCCTTTGGAAAGGCTTTTTTAAGAATCTGTGCCGGATCACCGCCGGCGACTGTATTCTCACCGATAAACTGTTCGGGCCGCCTGAGGTGGAGGATGAGGAAACGGGGATTGTTCCTGAGGGCGGAGGGTTTTAAAAATCCCCGGTCTTTGAGGACGGTCAGACTCCTGCGGCTTGTCTCTCTTAAGCTGTTTTTATCCTCATCAGTCCAGCCGGCAGAGAGGGGGGAGCTTTGCTTTTCTTCCTGGAAGTACTGAGTTTTGTACTTTTCCATCCGGCGGAGGGATTCATTGATCCTGGATTCGGGAATTTTTCCTGATACCAGCTGGTCGTAGAGGGCTTTGACTCCTTTTTCCTGCTCCTCCGCCCTGTGGGATATATACAGAAGATCTGCTCCGGCAGTCACGGCCTTCACTACGGCTTCTCCGGTTGTGCAGCAGGACTGAATCCCTTCCATTTCCAGGCAGTCTGTCAGGACCAGTCCTCTAAAACCCAGGGACTCTCTGAGGAACCCTGAGATGATTTTCTCAGAAAGAGAGGAGGGGGTGCCTGTGTCATCCAGGGAGGGGATGCTCATATGGGCTACCATGATGGCGGGAACATCTTCAGCGATGGCTCTGATGAAGGGAATCAACTCTCTATGTTCCAGTTCTTCACGGGTCAAATGAAGAGTGGGCAGTTCCAGATGGGAATCCACCCCTGTATCCCCATGACCCGGAAAATGCTTGAGCACCGGGATGATTCCCGAATCCATGTGGACCCTGCACAGCTCCAGAATCTGATCTGCCACGGCTTCCGGTATATCCCCGTAGCTGCGGGGACCAACGATGGGATTCAAAGGGTTGCTGTTGATATCCGCCACGGGAGCCAGGTTCATGTTAAAGCCCATCCGGTGCAGATGTTCTGCCATGATGCGGGCTGTCCCGGCGGCATGACCCTCCCCTGCGGCTCCGCAGGCCATGGCTCCGGGATAAATATTCATCTCACCGTGGAGTCTGCTGACAATGCCGCCTTCCTGATCGATGCTGATGAAGGGTTCCATACCGTTGTTGCCCCGGGTGAGGCTCCGCAATTCTTCATTCAACTCTTTTACCTGAGGGGGAGATGAAATATTCCGCATAAAGAGTATCCAGTTTCCAATGAAAAGCTCTTTCCCGCAGAACCGGGCGTGTTCTCCCACAGTGGTCCCGTCAATTCCGGCTACTATCATCCGTCCGGCTTTTTTTAACAGATCTTTATTCATTCTAATCTCCCAGGTTCTCATTATTAATCTCTTTGTCACTGAATGTCCATCCAGGTGAATTGGGGGAGGTATAAAATTTTTAAATGAAAATTTGAACCTAAGCTCTGGGATCGTTATATTAAAAGGGTGCAAAATTTTACTAATTCGCTGAAAAGCATAAGCAATAAAGCCTCCCTCTTCGAATCCGATGGTGAACTGGATGGATTTCTCAAAGAAGCCATCTCTCTTTTGATGTCCCAGGCTGCCGCTGACAGGGGATCCATTTTTGTTTACAACGAGGCTTCGAGTGAGCTGCTTTTCAGGGTCGGATATGATAAAGGGGAGTTCTGGGATACCCGGCGCTGCGGAAGGGATAAGATACCCCGTCGCTTTTCTCTGGATGGATCAGAAATCGGAAGGGCCTTTAGTGAGGATATCATCCGGATACTCCCTTTTTCCGATCCCGATGATAAGGACCGCACAATCTCAAAGATTATGGTTCCCATTATCCGGGGGCCTGATAAAATCGGGGTTCTGATCATGTCAGGTTCCGGGGAAGATGCCTTTGACGGAGTGGACAAGGCTGATCTTCGCCGTGCCGCCTCCCTGTTAGGAGACATGCTTTCCGAAGCCACCGCCTTTATGGCTCATTCAAGTAAGGAACCGGCCTTTGTCAGAGTTCCCGATTCCAGAGTCATTCTGGGCCTGAAAGCCTCTGAAGGACTGGTGGAGGGCAAGGCCCTCCCCATCTGGTCGGATATGGACACCGTCGCGGAGACCATTGTAAACACCGGCAGCATTGAAAAGGAGAAAGAAGCCTTTGAAAAGGCTCTGCTCCACTCTCAGAACCAGCTGAAAATAATACAGAGAAGCATCTCCTTTGGAGACACCGAAATGGTTTCTCTGATCTTTACGGCCCAGATGTATATGCTCAAGGACAGCAGCTTTCTGGATAAAATGAGGCAGGAAATCGCAGAGGGTCTGTCTGCCTCAGATGCTGTTCTCAAGGTCATAGGTTCCTATGCCGACCGGTTTTCATCCATGATTGAAACCCGGCTTGCCGAGAAAGCACAGGATGTGAGGGACCTTGGTTTTCGTATCCTCTCCAACATGGCCCAGCCCGAGAGGGAAGGATTCAATTATCAGGATCAAATTGTTCTGGCCCGGCACATTTTCCCCTCGGATTTGTTCCGCCTGGCCGTAGAGGGTGTTGCCGGAGTTGTGCTCCGGGGAGCCGGTGTCACAGCTCATATTGCTATTCTGGCCCGGTCTCTCTCGGTTCCGTTACTCATCAGTGATGATAAGTCTCTGCTGAATATTCCCGAAGGACTCCCCCTGCTTTTGGATGTGTCAAATGGGAAACTTTATGTCCGTCCTGATGATAAAACCAGAAAAGAGGTCTGGGGAAAGTCCCGGAATAAAAAGCATGTTCCCGAATCCTATATCCTTAAGGGCCATCTCTCCGACGGCCTCTCTGTCTCGGTTCATGCCAATATCAACATTCTCAAGGATGCGGAAGATGCCCTGAGGGAGGGTGCCGAGGGAATAGGACTCTATCGGAGTGAATTCCCCTTTATTCTCAAGAATGATTTTTTGTCGGAAGAGCAGCAGTTCCGCCTGTACAGGTCTATTGTGGATAGTCAGAAAGGCAAGCCCATTATCCTGAGAACCGCTGATATCGGGGGGGATAAATTGCTGCAGGGCCGGAGTGAAGCCGAAAGCAATCCCTTTTTAGGTGTCCGGGGTATCCGTTTTTCTCTGGCCAACCTGGAAATGTTCCGGGATCAGATCCGGGCTATGCTCCGAGCCGGAACCAAGGCCGACCTGGGCATCATGCTGCCCATGGTTTCCGGTGTGGAAGAGGTCCTGCAGGCCCGGGATGAACTGGAACTCTGTATCCGCCAATTGAGGGAACGGGGGGAGCCATTTAATGAGAAACCGAAACTAGGGGCAATGATAGAGCTGCCATCGGCAGCCATGTCGGTGAGGGAGCTGGCAGAAGTGACGGATTTTCTCTCTATCGGTTCCAATGACCTGATCATGTACCTTCTGGCAGTGGACAGAACCAATGAAAACCTGAGTCATCTCTACAGAAGCCATCATCCCACTGTGTTAAGAGTTCTGGCTACCATCATCGAAGAGGCCTCGGAAGGAGGAGGGGATATCTCTGTCTGTGGAGATATCGCCTCAGATCCTCATCTTATCCCTGTTCTGGTGGGGATGGGCATCCGTAAGCTAAGTGTGTCTCCCGCCTTGATTGAACCAGTCAAGAAAAGGCTTCTTCAGTTTTCTCATGAAGAGACTCTTCAGATCCGCAATGAGATCCTGGGAATCCGCAGACTGGCCGAGATGGATGAGTTTATGAAATCACTGGAACTCAGATACCCTCACAGGAACGATGGTTTTTAAGATTCTATGAATATCAAAAATATTCCCGACCCCAAAACTTATCCGATTCTGCCACCTGATATGAATTATCTTTATTTTGAGGATGGTGATTCTTTTCCTATGGAACCAGAAAACCTGGAATACTCTCCGGTGAATGCCTGGTGGCTGGCTGAGTCGGCATTTCTGGTTTATTGCCATCCCGGATTTGCCCGGATGGCTTATCGCCTGGCTGGTTTTGAGGGATTCAGGTTTTTTCAGGGAAAAGGCACAGAAGTCATGATTGCCTGGAGCAGTCGGGCCGCAATAGTATCTTTCCGGGGAACAGAACTGAAAAGCAGATCCGCTTTGCATGAAATACTGACGAATCTGAATGCCCTCCCTGTGGCTTTTGAGGGAGGAGGCATGGTTCATAAAGGATTCCTTCAGGGATTGGAGGAGGTCTGGGGCGGAGATGAGGGACTTCACCTTTTTCTGGAATCCATGCTGGATGACCATCCGGAACGGCCTCTGTGGATCTGCGGTCACAGCCTTGGAGGCGCTTTAGCTTCTTTGTGTTTTGCAAGACTGCCCCGTGCCAAAGGATTGTATCTCTATGGATCCCCACGGGTGGGGGACCAGGACTTTGTGGAGTTATTCAAAAACCGTTGTGTCTGGAGGCATGAACATGCCCGAGACCCTGTTCCCCTGGTTCCCCTGGATCTTCCGGCTCTGAATTTCAACTACAAAGATACAGGCTGTTTGAAATACATTAATGGGTCTGGAGATCTGCTGACGGAGAGGCCCCAATTTAAAGTTGAGGATTATATATCACAAATTGCTCAGCCCAAAGAGCTCCAGGAGAGCCCCCGGAACGAGATCAAACAGTCTCAGATGAATGTTCCCATCAGCGAGGGAGGGCCCCGGGATTTATTGAATAAAATCAGTGATCACCTTCAGCAAACCCACAAAGAGGTTCGGGGTTATCTGGAAGAACTGGATGCTGATTTTGGTGTGAATGCGGATGATCATCATCCCATATATTATGCTGTTCAACTGTGGAATGCCCTGATTTCCAAGCGATCATAGACCCCTTATTGCCTTCCGGAAGTGATTCCTGGTAACCCCCGGTAAAAACCGGGGGATTCTTATTTCAATGAAAAAATCCTATTTCAGATATCCCAGCCACTGGTGCTGCTGTGATATCATTCGGCCCACCAGATCTTTCAAAGGCAGGGCTTTGTTGACGACAGGATTCGCCAGCAGGGCCTGAACAACATAATCTTTTTTACCCGTCAGGACCGCTTCCGCAGTCAGGTCATAGGTCCCGGTATAGTTTCTCAGCAGAGCGGCGAAGCCCTTGGGCAGTTCGCCCAGAGCTTTTCCCTTCACACCGGAGGCGTTGATGGTTCCGGGAACCTCGACAGCAATCCAGTCAGGAAGGTCCTTGATCAAGCCCCTGTTCGGCACATTCACCGCCGCTTCAAGATACCCGCTGTCTGTGGATATGCCCTCCATGATAGGAACAATCCGTTCTCTCGTTTCGAGTTTAATTTCCGGTTCTGCTTCCTCACTCAGTGCCTTCTTATAGAAATCAAAAAAGTCGATGATGCCCCTGTGGTCTGCCACTTCCCAGGCCCAGCTCATGTATTCTCCAAAGTGGCTGTCTACTGTGATGGGCAGGAGTCCATAAGTCTCCATGATGAATTTGAAGAGTTTTCGATCGGCCCAGGAGTAGGCACTTTTATCGAGTCCCAGGTCGGCCCGCTCTTTGGCTCCTTCTGTCTGGATAAGTTTCCCTGTCTTGTTGTAATAATCCCAAAAGTCGCTGTATCCGGGTTCTACTGCAAAAAACCGGGGAGCCTTCTCCATGATTTCAGGATACAGGTCCCGACCGGTTTTTTTGTCCCTGGCAGTCAGTAAACAGCTGAAGTGGTTTAGACCGCCCGAACTCAGGTCCATCTGATCAAAGGGCATCTTCAGAATGGAGGGAAGGTATCGCTCTAAAGACGCAATCTCATGACAGAGTCCTGTAAATTTAATGCCTGGGAAGGCCCTGTGCACCGTGGTGGTTATGGCCGTCATGGGATTGGAGTAGCAGAAGATATGAGCCTCGGGACAAATATTGACAGCATCCCGGCAGATCTCCAGAATGGGTGGAATGATTCTCAGGGCGTGGAAGACTCCCCCGGCTCCTCCGTTTTCTCCATACACCTGATTGACACCATACTGTAGGGGGACCTTCCAGTCTTCTTCCCAGAGGCGGAAACGGTCGCCGACTTCAATGGAAATTATTATAAAGTCGGCATCCTGGAATGCCTTTGTTCTGTCCATGCTGGAGCTGACTCTGTAATCCAGTTTATGTCTGGTCAGAAAGGCTTGAGCCCTGTCTTCCACAGACTTCAGTGCTTTTTCGTTGATGTCCAGCAGGGTTATTTCTGAACCCCTCATTACAGGACTGTTGAATATGTCACCCAATGTCCCTAATCCGAACTGGGCGCTTCCGGCACCGACAAGTACGATTTTCTTTGTCATAAAAAAGATCCTTATTCTATTGTGATATTGAGGCAGAGATCTGACCCTCAAAAACCATATTAAATCTGTTTAATCAAGATATCAATGATAATTTCTGAAAATTACTCATATATTATGAAATAATATGAAAAATAGTATGAAAATAGTGAAAATAAAATTGACAGCTCCAAGCGCTCAGGATAGGATTCTTTCTATGGGAAAAGTACGCTTGAAAGAAATAGCCCGACTGTCGGGAGTCAGCATCAGTACGGTCAGCCGTGTGGTGAACGAACCGGATCATGTCAATTCTGAAACAAGAGAGGCTGTCTATGGGGTCATGCGGGAGCTGGGATACAAGCCGGGTTACAAGGCTTCCGTATCCGATAAAAAGGGGGTTCTAGGGGTGGTGACCCCTCAGATGTACAGTGAGTTCGCCATGGATTTGATCCTGGCCCTGGAGGAGGAAATTTCTCCCCATGGAATATATCCTCTTTTGATAAACAGCGGGGAAGAGCGCTCTCTCTCGGTCCTGCTGAACAGAGACAGCCGCTGGGCCGGTCTGGTGGATATGGCTGTTCTAGTCAATATGGATGTGGATGAACGGGCCTTTCACTATTTGCAGGAGCGGAACATTCACTGTGCCGTGGTTCATTCCCGCTGTCCCTACTGTTTTTCTGTTCTCAATAATAATTATCTGGGCGGTTTTGATGCGGCCGAATACCTATGGAAAAAGGGATACCGCCGACCGGGAATTATCATGTGGAATAATGAGAACAACAACATTCAGGAAGACCGGCGGACAGGGTTTTTGAAGGCTCTGGAGGGACGGGGAGTGAGGGCAGATCAAATCCCTCAGGAATACAGCCGCATTTCTCCTGCAGGCGGATCAGCCTGTACCGAAAGGATTTTAAGGGACCATGATCTGGATGCTCTATTTTTCACCAGCGACACCATGGCTATCGGAGGTCTGGAGTACTGCCGCAAACAGAAAATTCGCATACCCGAAGACATCGCTGTCATGGGTTTTGATGATATTCGAATGGCCTCTACAATGAATCTGACAACGATGAAACAATTTATTCCGGCAAAAGCCAAAACCGTGGTGGATCACCTGATTCAATGCCGGGATGCTGTCCTGCCGCCGGAATATCCGGGGGAAGTCACAATGACCCCGGTCCTGGTGGAACGGCAGACCACATGATCATCCATTCCAAGACTGCACAGTTGACTAAGCTGTCTGTTGTCCTGTCAAATAGAGCTTATGGATAGGAAAAAAGAGGGATATCGTTTCTGTACCCTCTGCGGCAGGGACTGCTGCGTTGATCGGTACAGGACGCTTGGATACTGCAAATCATCGGATAAGTTAAAACTGGCCTGGGCTGGACTCCATTTTGGAGAGGAACCCCCCATTACAGGAAAAGGAGGCAGCGGGACTGTTTTCTTCACAGGATGTACCCTGGGCTGTCCCTTCTGCCAGAATTTTCAGATCAGCCGGCAGGGTATGGGACGAGAGCTTGAAGATGCTGACTTTCTGAAGATTGTTCGGGCCCTGAGAGAGAGAGGTGCAGAAAATTTGAACCTGGTGACACCTTCCCCATATATCCCGACTCTGGTGGAGATTCTGCCCCTTGTCAGGGATGAGGGATTTCCTCTGGTCTGGAACTCTTCCGGTCAGGAGATGAAAGAAGCCATGAAGGGCATCTTCCCCCTTATCGATATCTTCCTCCCCGATTTAAAGACTCTGGATAAAAGGGTTGCAAAGGAGTATTACCACTATAAAAATTATCCTTCTGTGGCTGAGCCGCTGCTCCTTGAAATGGCAGACCGCAAGCCCCTCGTCCTTGATGAGCGAGGTGTGATGAAGCAGGGACTTCTACTGCGCCATCTGGTTTTGCCGGGAGAGCTTGAATCAACGGCGGAAGTCTTGAAATGGTTTGCAAAGAATCTGAAAGGACGGGCCATGTTGTCCATCATGAGCCAGTACACTCCAGTCGTCACTCCCGACTATCCGGAGGCGCATCCTGACAGGTTTCTCAGTGGTGATGAGTATGATCAGGTGGTTGAAATGCTGTATGAGAATGATCTGGATGACGGATTTATCCAGGATTGGGTTACAGGCAGTGACTGGTTGCCCGATTTTAACAGGATAAATCCATTTTCATCTGATCTTTCCAGCCCCCTCTGGCACTGGAAAGATGGATTTGTGTAGGACTGATTCCAGGACTATTCCGGACCGATGACGGTGCCGGTAAAGTTCAGGCCGTAAAAAATATTTTTAAGATTATCCAGGTCTCTGCCGTCGGCGGCAATCACCTTCAGCTTGAGGTCCCGTGCTTTTCGGGTAGCCACAGGATCAAAAGGAGTGTTTTTGCCGGGAGTCCAGGTATGGCCGCACATCTGCTGGTATTCCTCCCAGCTCAGGCTGTCCAGAGGAATCGCATCGGGGTCAAGGTTGGGATCTGCCGAATAGACCTTCTTTATGTTGGATAGGTTCAAGATGGTACGGGCCTTGAAGTTTTCTGCTAAAAGTACGGCATCATAGTCAGTGGAGAAACCCGGTTTCCAGCCTGCTGCTACAAGGACACGCCCCTTCATGGATTTGATATGTGTAGGATCGGTGACAACCGGGTCCTGGCAGGCTGACCCCATGACGGCTTTCATCAGCTGTGCATTCAGCCTCGTGGCCATGATCCCTATCCAGTCGAGTTCCGCTTCAGCCGAGTTTGAATCAGTCTCTCTGAAGGCTGTCTGATATTTTCGAGCCGGTGCTCCCCCTCCAATGATCAATATAAGCCTGCGTTCTTCGTCTTCATCCAGCCAGGATAGAAGGAAATTTCTCATTTTTTGAAGGAACTTTGTGTCTATGACTTCCGGTGCTACAATTGAGCCGCCCAAATCAAGTATTTGTATTTTATCCACTGTTTCATACTCCCTGATAATATGGATCTATCATATTACAAAGATTCGGATGGAGCTATACCCGGAAGTTCTTCCTTACCTTGACAGTTCCCCGTGAAATCAGGGTATATTAAACTATATGAATAGATTACTGGCAGCGCTGTTCCTGCTTCTGGCAGGGATTACCTCCGCTTCTGCTCAGGAAACGGCTGAAAAATACTTTGATAGAATATCTGAAACTTATGGAAGCATTCGTGATTACGAAGGCGACCTCGTTATCAGCCGTGGAGATTTGAAACAGATAGCGCGGATTTCCTATAAGAGCCCTAATAAGATGAGACTCGATTTTTCGGTCCCCGAAGGGCAGGTTCTGAATGTAAACGATGAAAAACTGGAGCTCTATCTTCCTGAATACAGGGTGGCTTTTGTACAGCCTCTCAAGGCTCACTCGGAATCAACCCTGGCAGGAATGGCAAATTCCCAGGGGCTGGAACTGATGAAGAAGAATTACAGCATCGGGTATGATTCCGGACCCGAAGCTGTTCCTCTGGACAATGGTTCTGAAGAAATGGTGATTAAATTGAAACTCAACTGGCGGAACAGCAGTGAGGGATTCAGGGAACTCCACATTTCCATCGGTCAGAACAATCTGATCCGCAGGATTGAAGGGGTGACAACGACCCTGGATCGGATCATCTTCGACTTTACTAATTTGGAAACAAACATAGGCATTCCGGATGCCCGATTTGATTACAAGAGTCCACCAGAAGGGAACTCCATTGAGAACTTTCTTTTTGAACCGGAAAATTGAGGTTATATGAAATCCATTGGTGATACACTAAGAGAAGCTAGGGAAACAAAGGGAGTGACAGTTAAGCAGGTCTCCCAGGATACGAATATTTCCCGTGAATACCTCTCCGCTTTAGAAGATGAACAATTTGATGCTTTTCCGGCGGAGACCTACCTTCTGGGATTTTTGCGCAATTATTCAGAATACCTCGGACTGGATACTGATAAAACAGTTGCCCAGTATAAGAACTATAAAATCAGTGAGGAGCCCGCACCTCTGGAAGAACTTGTGGGGCAGCCAAGGGGGCGTCGCGTTCCTGTCAGGCTTATTGTTCTCATCTTTGTTCTGGCCGTTTTGGGCCTTGGGGGATGGTTCTCTCTACAGGCTACTCTGAAGGACCGACCCGTAGAGACCGTCAAAAATCCGGTTCGGGAAGCTCTGAAATACCGCCTGGATGAGAATGTGGCTCAGTGGAACCTTCACAGCAATGATGAAATCCTGATCTCCTATGAAAAGGGAGAACTTCATATGGTCGTCTCTGTTGAAAATAAACATTTGTCCATTCAGCCTGTGGATGGAGGAAGCGAACTGATTCTTTCTGTGGGAGATGAGAAGATTCTACCCGGGGGGGATGGTATCCCCGTCATAGGATTCAGATTGAGCTCCCTCGATGAGAACGGTGCCATGCTGATTGTTGAACGTACAGACGTGACTGTTGTTCACGATGAACCGATCGTTGATGCTCCGGTGGTTTTACCCGTCCTGGAAGGGAGGGAAACGATCCTTCTGGCAGGCCGATCGGCTCCCGAGGATTTTACTCTGAATACCCTCTTCAACGGGTACTGCCTCTTCCGTTATCAGGCCGACGATGGAGAGGTTGTCGAAAAGTTTTACAGGGATGGAGACCGTATCCGTCTGGATGTCAGCAACTCCCTGTTGCTCAGTTTATCCTCCGGAGGGGATGTGTCTATCAAGATCTCCGGTGTCGGCTTGGTTCCCGGTAAAATCGGCGAAGTAGCAGTAAAATTTATAAAGTGGGTGAAGAATGATGAAGGAAAATACGACCTCGTCCTCTTCCCTGTCCAGTAAAACCTTTTATGTAGAGAATCTCGGTTGTTCTAAAAATCAGGTTGATGCGGAAACCATCATTGCGGCTCTTAAAAATGCCGGGTGGGAGTACTGCGACAGTCCGGACAGGGCTGAGCTTTTAATTGTCAATACATGCGGATTTATTCAGTCCGCCAAAGAAGAATCCATACAGACTATCTTTGATTACAGGCAGGCTTATCCCGATCGAAAGGTCCTGGCCGCCGGCTGTTTTGCCCAGAGGTACAATGAAGAACTTCTCAAAATGATACCCGAGTTGGACGGTGTCTTTGGAAACAGAGCGCCTGCCAAAATTTCGGGAATCCTGCCGGGGATACTGGCTGGAGAGAAACCGGTGTATATGCCCGAGGCGGATTTATCCGCACCCATGAGGAGTGATTTTTTCAACTTCAAGGGCTCGGCTTTTGTTAAAATCTCGGAAGGGTGCAACAATCGTTGTAAATTCTGTGCCATCCCCCTGATCAAGGGGGATCTGCAGAGCCGGAACATGGAAGACATCCTTGAGGAAATCAGGGATCTGTTGAATAAGGGGATCTTTGAGATCAATCTTGTGGCTCAGGATCTGGCCAATTTTGGTCTGGACAGGGGAAAACGGCAGCTGAAAGAGCTCCTGGAAGCTATTTCTTCTATGAAAGGGGAGTTCTGGCTGCGTCTGCTCTATATCCACCCCGATCATTTTCCCATGGAGATACTGCCCCTCATGAAGGCAGACCCCCGGATTCTTCCCTATTTCGATATTCCCTTTCAGCATGGGGATCGGAATATCCTGGCCAAAATGGGCCGTAAGGGTGACAGAGAAACCTATCTTAATCTGGTAAAGACCCTGAGGGACGAATTTCCCGAGGGTGTGATCCGTTCCTCCATCATGGCCGGATTTCCCGGTGAGACAAACAAGTCTTTTGCCGAGTTGAAACGGTTTATGAAAGAAGCCCGGCTGGACTGGGCTGGATTTTTTCTCTATTCCCGGGAAGAAGGGACGGAAGCCTACAATTATAGAGGCTCTCTGGGAACAAAATTGTCCCTTCGCAAATCCAAAGGCCGCAAGAGTGAGCTGGAAGAACTGCAGCAGGTCATCTCGGAAGAACAGATGGACCGCTTTGTCGGGAAAGAACTGACTCTGATTGTCGAAGAAAAAGTGGGGGAGGAATCCCTTTATCTGAGCCGTTCCAGTTTTCAGGCTCCCGAAGTCGACGGTCTGGTTGTACTCCGCGCCGAGGGCCTTGAACCGGGTCATGTGGTGAGAGCCCGGATCATCAAACGCAATGGGGTGGATCTCGAAGCAGTCCTCCTGGAAAGTCAGGTGAATCAGGTATGAAGGAACCCGAGTGGCTTTCTTCTCTCAATGATGAACAGAAAAAAGCCGTCCTTCATGAAAAGGAACCCCTCCTGATTCTGGCCGGGGCGGGCTCGGGGAAAACAAGGGTCGTGACCACCCGGATAGCCTACCTGGTGGAAAAACTGGGTTTTGCCCCCTGGTCCATCCTGGCGGTTACCTTTACCAATAAGGCCGCCTCTGAAATGAGAGAGCGTGTGATGTCTCTGGTTCCAGGATCTGAGAGTACCATGATCAGGACATTTCACTCCTTCGGTGCCTGGCTCCTCCGCCGGAACGGGGCTCCCCTGGGCTTGAAGAGCAGCTTTACCATCTATGATGACGACGACTCGGTGGGGCTCCTGAAAACCCTGTTTGAAGAGCTCCCCCGGAATGAACTCCGTCTCATTGCCCGAAATATCTCCCGTGCCAAGGATGAATGCCTGTCTCCCGATGATGACCTGGGTCATATCTCGGCGGATCTTGACTTTCCCAGGTACTACAAAGAGTACGAAGATCGTCTGCGGAGCATCGGCAATGCCGACTTTGGAGACCTTATATACCTGTCCCGCCGTCTGCTGGCGGAGAATCCGGAGATACGGCAACGGCTGCAGCAGCGCTTCCAGGTCATACTGGTGGATGAATATCAAGACTCCAACAAGGCTCAGTTTCAGCTGCTTCAGCAGCTGGTGTCTCCCCAGACCTGGCTCTGCGTCGTGGGAGATGACGATCAGTCTATCTACCGCTTCAGAGGGGCGGAAGTTGAGAATATTCTGGGATTTCAGGATCAGTTTCCCGCTACGAAGGTCATTAAACTGGAAGAAAATTATCGATCTACAGGGCATATCCTGGCAGTAGCCTCCCATGTGGTGGCCTATAACAAAGGACGCCTGGGGAAAAACCTCTGGACCCGCCAGGAGGAAGGATTGAAACCCCGGCTTGTCTACCTGGATAATCAGAATGAAGAGGCCGAGTTCTGTGCCCGTCAGCTGGCCGATGGGCAGTGGTTCCAATCGGCCATCCTTTACAGAACCAACGCACAGTCCCGTGTTTTTGAACAGATTCTGCGCAAACACTCTATCAATTACCGCCTTGTAGGCACTCTCAGCTTTTACAGCCGGGAAGAGGTCAAAGATTCACTGGCTTACCTCAGCTTTTTAAGCAACCCCGCTGATGAGGTGGCTTTCCGGCGCATTATCAATAAGCCTTCCCGGGGAATCGGGGCCGTATCCCTGCGGAAGATACTCAAAGGGGATGGCGATTTCCTTCTCTCTCAGAATCTGGAAGAGGCCCTTCGGGAATCCCGGACAAAGGTGAAGGGGAAAGCCGGAAAAGGGGTTGTTTCCCTGGTCGGTCTTCTGGATAAGATGAAAGAACTCCTGCCTCTTCAGGAAAATCTGGGACAGTTCTTGAAGGAACTGATACAGGAATCGGGCCTTCTGGAGCATTACAAACAGCAGGATAAGGTGGAGAATACCCAGCGGGTCAAGAACCTGGAAGAGCTTGTCACCGCAGCAACAGACTATCCTGCGAACGCAGAAGGTCTGGCTGAATTCCTTGAATTGATAGAATTGGACCAGGCCTCTCTGGAAGAAGAAGAGACAGATACCAACAGGGTGACTCTGATCACCATGCACAATACTAAAGGCCTGGAGTTTGATCGGGTTTTTATCACTGGTATGGAAGAAGGTCTCTTCCCCAGAGGCGGGGACAGCGACGATGAAGATGAAATTGAAGAAGAGCGGCGCCTCTTCTATGTCAGTATAACCCGAGCCCGGAAAGAACTCTTTCTGACCTCCTGCCGGAGGCGTATGCTCTACGGGAAGACCGATCAGGCCTCTCCCAGCCGGTTTTTAGAGGAACTTCCCGAAGATCATATTGAGTCACAGGGAAATGCTCCCTCGGCTTCATTCGGTTTGGGAAACTTAGGGTTTGAGTCCGATTATCCTCCGGGTACAAGGATCTATCATGAGGATTATGGTACCGGAGAAGTGATCCGGAACGTCCAGAATGGAGGACATCTTGTGATTCAGGTGGCTTTTGAAACAGGCCACTCTATGACATTTTTGCCCGAATTCTCCGGGTTTCAACTGGAAAAGCTGGGCCCTTAGCCCCAAGGCTTATAGCGATTAAAAGTACAGAGACTGCATATCAGTTTCTGTAATACAAGGAGACTTGGTGATTCAATTAAAAGATCAGGAATTGCTGCGCCGGCTGCCGGCGATCAGGCGGGCCCGGGAGTTTCATCTTTACGATGCATCGGGAAAACGCTTCCTTGACATGTACCTGGAGGGTGGTCTTGCCTGGCTTGGACACCGTCCGGAAGGCTTGTCTCTGGAGATTAAAAATATTGTGAGCCGAGGTGTATACGCCGCTTATCCGGGATCAGAGGAGGGGAAGCTGCTCAAGGCCCTCACGGCCCTCAAGGCCATCCTCCCGGGCAGTCATGGTCATACCAGTATAAGATACTACCGTTCGGCCCACAGTGAGGTTCTCCCTGCGGCCATTGACCCCCTCTATCAGAAAGAGGGCTCTTGCATGCTCTGGCGTCCGGGACTGGCATGGCCCCTGGATGCCGAGAGTGTCGAAATGCTTATCCCCCTGCCGGGGCTGGAGTATGGAAGACTCATTGCATCGCGGGACGAGACTCTTCCTCCGGGGGATCTTCCCTCGGCCCTTATCGCCGGTGCCCTGACCCGCTGTGTCTGGGTATTAAAAAAAAACCTGGAGGGATCGGTCCCGTTTCCTCCTTTCATCATCCCTGAAGGAAGCCCCTGGACGCAGCAAGGTCCCTATTGTCTCTGGTCAGGAAATGCCGAGAATTATAGTACATTGTTTACAGAAGCCCTGGAGCTTGGAATCCTCCTCTCTCCCAGTCCTGATCTTCCCTGTATCCTGCCGGGAATTCAGACCAGCGGAGATCTGAAACTTCTGAAACAGTTTTTTGGAGGTCTATAATGACAGATACGGTTTTACTCATAGGGCGCGCAGCAGTTAGTTTTTTTGCTTCCTTTCTGGCTATCTGGGTCTGGTCCCGGACCAGAGAAGAGTCGTGGCTCTTTATCATTACAGGGATTCTGGTCTCTTTTTGCACTCTGCTGATTGAAATCCTCTCCAAGGTAGGCATCCTGTCCCTGAATTCAGGCAGCATGGATATTCCCCTCTGGTTTGGTTTGCTTCAGCTTCTTCCCTATGTCCTGTATGCCATCGGTTTCGGATTCTACATATACAGAAACAGACAGTATTAGAGTTGGTGCAGGGGATTCAGATGAGCGGCTCAAATCCCTGGATTTGACCTTCTCACACCACAGAAATGGGTCTAGAGGAAAAATCTTTAAACTCTTTTATTGTATCAAATTCTGTATTGACAAGTTTATAAGATTGTGTGAAACTGACGAACCCGTTACGACTATATAAAAGACCCTTTAAAGTAAGGCAGAGAAAGAAATGAAAACAATATTTGTTAAACCACTAGAAATTGAGCGCAAATGGTTCATCATTGATGCAGCTGGTCAGCCTCTTGGTCGTGTTGCTGTAAAAGCCGCTGACATTTTGAGAGGAAAGAACAAGGCATTCTACACTCCTCATCAGGAAGTAGGTGACTATGTAATCGTTGTGAATGCAACTGAAGTTACGCTCTCAGGAAAGAAAAGATCAGACAAGATGTATTATCGTCATTCAGGATTCCTTGGTGGACTGAAGTCTGAAAATTACGAAAAGCTGGTTGCCAGGAAACCCACTGCACCCATGGAAAAAGCAATCAAGGGGATGCTTCCGAAAGGAACCCTTGGAAATAAACTTTTTACCAATGTGAAAGTGTATGCCGGTGCGGTTCATCCCCATGCCGCTCAGCAGCCTATTAAGATTGAGATGTAAGGGAGAGGAACAGTGATTAAAAATCTTGCACATGGTACAGGAAGAAGAAAGACAGCCACCGCCCGCGTCTATCTTAGACAGGGAAAGGGTGAAATTGTTGTCAATGGAAAAGCCATAGCTGACTTTTTCCCCATTGAACAACAGGTAACAATGATCAGGGAACCCCTTGTGGTTACCGATGCAATCGAAAAGTACGATATTCTGATTACCGTAAGAGGTGGTGGAATTACCGGTCAGGCTGGTGCCTGTCGTCATGGTATTTCCAGAGCTCTTCTTGAACTGGATGAAACCAACAGACTCACTCTGAAGGCTAATGGATTCCTGACAAGAGACTCTAGAATGGTCGAGAGAAAGAAATATGGACAGAAAGGGGCTCGTAGTAAGTTCCAGTTCTCTAAACGTTAATATTTCTATAGCATCTCTACAGAAGAGGGGAGCCGGAAAGGAGACCATTACGGTTTCTTTAACCGATGGCTCCTCTTTTTTTATGCCCTTACCTCTTGATGCATCCTGGGTTGCCGGTAAAATTCTCAGTGATGAAGACTTGGAGCGTCTCATTGAAGAGGATTCCTACGTCCGGGGGAAAGAGTGGGCAGCCTCCCGGCTGGCCCTCCGAGAGGATTCCTCGGGCAGGATGATGCAGAAGCTTCAGAAGCGGGGCTATTCTTCACTGGTGAGCCGGAGAATCCTGTCGGATATGATCGCTCTCGGATTTCTGGATGATTACCGTTTTTCTGAATTGTGGCTTCATGAACGCCTTAAGATCCACCCTGAGGGACGGGATGCCCTTGTTGCGGGGTTGCAGCATCGAGGTGTTTCAGGAGATATCGCCCGGACCCAGGTTGTTCGATTGATCACAGACGAGGATGAACAAAAGGCCCTTCAACAGTGTTATAATAAGCTTAAACGACAAAGCCTCAGCGATGAAAAGATCATTAAAAATCTTCTCAGACGCGGATTTCCCTATTCATCCATTAAAAATAAAGTTAGACGTGACTATTTTGACCCTTCATGACTATACTGTTGTCAAACCAGGATGAAAAATCCTATTAGAGGGAGATAGAAATGACAGATGAAAAAGCAATCCTTGTTGTAGAAGATGAGGATGCCATACGACTCACTCTGAGAGACTATCTAATCCGCAAGGGTTATCAGGTGTTTGTGGCCTCCGATGGTGTAGGTGCGATCAAACAGCTTTTGGACAATTCTGAAATCAAGGTCATTGTTACGGATTATAGAATGGATATCCTGGGGGGTGATTACTGGATTAAATTTTTGGATCATTACTGCAGTGATAAAGAAATATTTATCACCAGCGGATTTTTAAGACCAGAGTTTCCCATTCCTTTCAAGGTTTTTTACAAACCCTATGATTATTCAGACCTGGAAGGGGCCCTGGCTGAAGTCCTCCAAAAATGAATGAAGCGGTACGGGTCCGTGTCACCGGACGTGTACAGGGTGTGGGATTCAGATATTCCACCTGTCGTCAGGCCAGAAGGCTGGGACTTGCAGGTTGGGTCAGGAACGAATACGACAAATCTGTTCTGGTCCATATGCAGGGGACAAACGACAGAGTACAGGACATGCTGACCTGGCTTAAAAAGGGGTCTCCCGGTGCACGTGTGGATGAGGCTCAGATTCTTCAAGCCAGCTTAGACAACAGTCTTATCGATTTTAATATCAGTTATTAAAAAGAGCTCATCCCTCTGAGGAATAAAAAAAGCCCGGACCATTTCTGTTCCGGGCTTTTCTCAGCTCCGGCCAAAAAGCCGGAGTATTCATTTATTATCTCTTGATACTGTAAAATGCATCCCATCCGGCATAGGTTGATCTGCCTTCCAGGTCATCCTCAATGCGCATCAGCTGATTATACTTGGCGACTCTGTCACTCCGGCTCATTGAACCGGTCTTGATCTGTCCTGTTTCCAGGGCGACAACGAGGTCGGCAATGGTCGTGTCTGAAGTTTCACCGGAACGGTGGGAAATGACAGCTGTGTAACCGGCCCGTTTGGCCATTTCTACGGCTTCATAGGTTTCCGTCAGGGTTCCGATTTGATTCACCTTGATCAGGATAGAGTTTGCGATGCCCTGGTCAATTCCCATTTTCAGACGTTTTGTATTCGTGACAAAAAGGTCATCGCCTACGAGCTGAATCCTGTCTCCCAGTCTGTCTGTCATTATCTTCCAGCCAGCCCAGTCGTCTTCGTTCATACCATCTTCAAGGGAAATAATGGGGTAGCGGTCACACCAGTCGGCCCAGAAGTCTACCATCTGCTCTGCCGTCAGGGTTTCTCCCGTAGACCAGCGAAGGGTATAGGTATATTTTCCGTCTTTTCCTTTTTCGGAAAACTCGGAAGCAGCAGGGTCCAGGGCAATCATCACATCTTTACCAGGTTTCAGTCCGGCAGCCTTGATGGCATTAATGATGAATTCAAGGGCTTCTTCATTAGACTTGAAGTCAGGAGCAAATCCACCTTCATCTCCAACGGCTGTGGAGTAGTTTGCTTTTTTCAGCAGACTCTTCAGGTTGTGGAATATTTCGGCAATCCAGCGGACAGCTTCCCGAATGGAGTCGGCTCCCACAGGCATGACCATGAATTCCTGAAAGTCGACGGAGTTATCTGCATGGCTTCCGCCATTGATGATGTTTGCCATGGGAACTGGTAGTACATTGGCATGAAAGGTTCCCAGATACTTGAAAAGGTCTATTTCCAGATGTTGGGCTGCCGCACGGGCTGTTGCCATGGATACACCTAAAATGGCATTGGCTCCCAGTTTCGCCTTGTTTTCAGTACCATCCAGTTCGATCATGGTTTTATCCACATCTACCTGATTCAGAGCACTTAATCCGATGACAGCATCGGCAATGACTGTGTTTACATTTTCAACTGCTTTGAGTACACCCTTACCCATATAACGGTTTTTATCACCGTCTCTCAATTCAACAGCTTCATGAACTCCAGTGGAGGCTCCTGAAGGGACTGCCGCTCTACCGAAAGAGCCGTCTGCCAGCATGACATCCACTTCAAGTGTGGGGTTACCTCTCGAGTCCAGAATTTCTCGGGCCTCTACATATTCAATTGTGTCCATTGATCTCTCCTTATTTGGAAAATGGTTTAAAATTATTGAAAACTTGTTTTCAATATTATTGAAAACACTTAGTTTCAAATATGGCAATTTAAGGCTTAAAAGTCAAACCTGCAATACTTGTTTCCATATATAAAGTGTGAACTAATTCTACGGATGATAGTCAAGTCTAATTTAAATACAGGGAAAAAGTCTTTTCTTGACCTTAATGAATCTTGCACACTAGAATGTGTTTATGAAATACTCCAGGCTCATCGGAAAAACCATCAGACAACAATCGGGTAATCAGACTCTCGAGGGCTATTCACTCCTCCTCCGGGGCGGCTTTGTTCATGTGCTCGGACAGGGTTTGATCAGCTATCTTCCTATGGGGAAGAAGGTGCTGGATAATCTGAAAGTTCTCATTGCCAGGGAAATGCATGATCTGGGGGGCGAGGAGTTTCTGGTTCCTCTGGTCAATCCGATCTCCATCTGGGACAAATCAGGCAGGAGCCGGTTAAAGGATAATCCTCTGGTTACCTTTAAGGATGTTCAGGGCAGAACACTGGTTCTGGCTTCTACACATGAGGAAGCGGCAGTTGAGCTGGCCAGATCTACTGTATTGTCCTACCGGGATCTCCCCCTGTTTATTTATCAGTTTCAGACAAAATTCCGGGATGAAACGAAAACACGCCTCGGTCTGGTCCATGCCAAGGAATTTATAATGAAAGATGCTTACTCCTTTCATCGTTCCTATGCCGATTTGAATAATTTTTTCCCGAAGGTATTCAACTCCTATGTCAGAATATTCCAGAAATGCAATATCCCGATTCTCCCGGCAGAATCAGGAGTCGGTATCATGGGAGGTTCAAAGGCCTACGAGTTCCATTTTCCTCATGAACAGGGCCGGGATGTGGTCATGGTTTGCCCCTCCTGCGGCTATAAAGCCAACCGGTCTGTTGCCGTGGGAGTCAAACTGAGCAAACCCGAAGCCCTCAAGGGCCTGAAGCGCATCAAGATTAATGGCAGCCCTGACTCGAATAGTTTGTCAGAGAATCTGAATCTGCCTCTGTCCAAGATGATTAAACCCAGGGTGTATGAAAGTGAAGAGGGGCCGATCATGGCTGTTGTCCGGGGTGACTACGATGTCTCCCTGGACAAGCTGAGTGCTGTGCTGGGGTTTTTGGCAACGACACCCGCCAGTTATGAAACCCTGAAGACTTATCATCTTTTACCAGGTCATATTTCACCTGTGTATCCCCCTGAAGGTGTCAGGGTGATTGTCGATGATGTTGTTATCAACACACCCAATCTGGTGCTGGGAAACAACAAGGGAGGTATGCACTATGTCAATGCCAATTTTGGTCGTGACTTTGATCTGCCTCCCAGTGCTGATATCGCCCAGCTGAACAAGGGAGACCTCTGTTTTGACTGCGGTCAGGAACTGGGAGCCCATAGTGCCATTGAAATGGGAAATATCTTTAAATTGGATGATTATTACACAAAAAGAATGCGTTTTTCCTTTGAAAATGATAAGGGAAAAAAAGTATTTCCCTATATGGGAGCCTATGGTATGGGTTTGGGGCGATTGATGACATGCATTGCCGAAGCCAATCGGGACGAGCAGGGATTGATATGGCCCCTTGGACTGGCTCCTTATGCCTATTATCTGATGGGCATAGGACACTCTCCCAGAATTTCACAGGCCGTGGATGAGCTGGCCGAGGAACTGGGGACTGACACGGTAATTGTCGATGACAGAGTCGAATCCATCGGTGTTAAATTCCGTGATGCCGCTCTGATAGGCATCCCCCTGAGGATTGTAGTGGGACGTAGTTTTCTGGAGAATGATGAATTGGAATTAAAAGACAGAAAAACCGGAGTCAAATGGTTTATCCCCCGGGAAAGGCTGAAACAGGAACTCAAAATTTGGAGAGAACAGCATGTCTCAGCAATTTAAACTGACGACGGAACTCATGGATCAGATCATTTTTGCCATGGAGAATCAGAATGAGTCCTTCCTGCTGGACTCGCTGAGTCTGATGATTATCCCTGATACAGGGGAAGAGTCGGACCCCAACGCGATACCTCTGCCAGCCTGGAATCCGAGTGATGGTTATCAGCTTATGGACAGCTATACGGGTATCCTGAAAAATCCTATATACAGAGAAAGATTAAGAACCATCCTGAACACGGGCCGGGGGGTCTTCAGAGGGTTTAAAAATGTTCTTAAAGAACGTCCTGATCTGGAGAAAGCCTGGTTCGCTCATAAAGACCGTGAAATGAAGAGACGGGTCCATCTCTGGTATTCCGAGCTTTGTGATTATTGGGGAGTTGAATCTGAGGGAGAAGAACCCGAAGATATCTCGGATCTTTTTCATGATGATTTTTCCATGGAGATGACGAATCCAGAATCGGAAGAATTCCAGGCTGCCCAGGATTCCCTTATAGATGAAATATTTTCTGAGAGTTCTCTCTCTCTTAAAGAATTGCTGATTGCCTATAGTCCATTGAATTGTAAACCTTCTGAATACGCGGTTCGTGCTCAAAGTCCCGACGGCAGCGGCTGCGGATTTATAGGGCTGAATCTTGAATCCAGGGGAAATGACCTTTATGCTATTCTGAATTGTCTCTATATCCTTCCCGAATACCGTGGAGCTGGAATTGCCTCAGGGCTTCTGGATTATGTCTCTGAATATTGTTTTCATTCCAAAGTAAACTCATTGCTTGTACAACTCCCACCGGAGGGAGAGGTTTTAAGGGAAAATTTGGAAAGACGGGGTTTTAAACAGATCGGGCCTTATCTGCTGCTCGAAGTTGAACACTGGTACTATGAGCAGCAGGGAAACAGCTAGCAGCCTGTCGGACTTAGTGCTTTTGAAACTATTTTTAGAGATTTTTCTTCTATTTTAGGAACGAATGAGGAGAATATCGAGCATATTTGACAATTGAGTGACGAAGAAGAGATGAAAAAGATC
>NZ_JAQIBL010000236.1 GCF_027859075.1 Oceanispirochaeta sp.
ATTATACAATTAAACCAATCAATACTGGTTTTGCGACGACCTCCAGATCAACCTACATATTTCATCATTCCACACATAAGTTTTATGACGTTACCGGTGAACAGGATCTGCCGGTTGTAGTTTTTCTGATTGAAGGTAACGGGCATAAGATTCTTGTAGACACAGGAATGTCAAACACAGAAATTGCCCATAAATATCACCATCCCGGATCTTCCCAGCCTGAAGGATATGCAATCTATGATCAGTTAGAAAAAATGGGTGTCAAGTGTGAAGAAATTGACACAGTTATTCTGACTCACCTGCATTGGGACCATTGCTATCATCTGAGCAGATTCACCAGGGCAAAATTCTACGTACAGAGTATTGAGTATGAGTTTGCTAAAAATCCGATTCCCCTCTATCACAAATCTTATGAGGACCCGTCTATCGGACTGACTCCACAATTTGAGGGTATCGATTTTGAATTACTGAATGGTGAGACCTCAGTTCTCGATGGTATCAGTGTCTATCTTAGCCCGGGTCATTCCATCGGACACCAGACAGTGGTGGTCAATACAACGGAAGGTGAATTCCATCTCTGCGGAGACCTGGTTTTCACCTATGACAATTTCAAGGAGATTCCTCAGATTGGTTATTCAATTACACCACCTGCCCGTTTTCAGGATGTTATCAATTCATGGAGGAGTATTGAAGAATGCAAAAAAAGGGCCGCCAGTATTGATCACATTTTACCGACTCATGAGATGGCTGTTCTGGATAGGAAAGTGATAGGCCAATAGGAACTATTGTAGGCCTTTCCTCATTTGTTCAGCCCATTGTTATCGGTGTGGTGATTATTGGAAATGTCTTTATGGATGCTTATTCCAAAAAACGGAGAGGTTTCTGATTTGATTCTGAGATTTGAAGGAAGTAACATCAAAACATGAAGAAAACAATAGCACTGCTGGCCAGCCTGGATACAAAGAGTAATGAAATTTCCTTCATGAGGAATTTGGTTGAACAGATGGGACACAATCCCTTTATCATCGACGTGGGAGCCAGAGTCTCTCCCGCAATGAAACCGGATATCACGGCACTGGAAGTGGCCCGGTCTGCGGGTGTCAATATCAAGTCTCTCATGGAACTGTCAAAGCTTGAAATGATTGAGATCCTGAAGTCAGGGATAAAAAATGTTGTCCGGGATCTTTTTAATCAGAAGCGGATTAACGGCATCCTTTCCATAGGTGGCCTTCAGAATACAGTGATTGCCGTTGAAGGCATGATGGAACTCTCCATCGGATTTCCCAAGATCATGGTGTCTACCGTAGCCAGCGGCAAGCGGTCCTTTGAATCGATTGTAGGATCAAAGGATATCATCGTTATTCCGTCAATTGTGGATTTTACCGGCTCCAATATGATTTCAGATACGATTCTGACCAATGCCGTCGCCGCCATGGTCGGTATGGTTGAAAAGGCGGGGAAACCAATTGATCCTACGGGGAAATTCATCATCGGAGCGACCCTGATGGGTGTTGTCAATGATGGTGTCGCCGGGGCTGTCGAAAAGGTCAGAAATGAAGGATTTGAGGTTTTAAGTTTTCACTCCACAGGAGTAGGCGGAGGAATCATGGAAGAGCTGATCCGTTCAGGAATGATCCACGCCGTCATGGATTTTTCTCTGCATGAAATGGTCTGTGAATGCTTCGGAGGTTATTCCTCCGGATCGGATAATCGGCTGGTGGCAGCCGGTGAAGCAGGAATACCTCAGATCATCGCCGTGGGGGCTGTGGATTTTCTGGACTATGAGACAGGTAATATACCCATCTCTCTGGAAGATAGAAAATATTTGAAGCATAATGCCGGGCTCTATCATATAAAGGCAAAAAAAGAGGAAATTCTCAAAGTCGGGAATCTCATTGCCCATCGTTTAAATGAAGCAAAGGGGCCTGTGACAGTGCTTCTGCCTCTCCGAGGATTCCGGCAGGCTACGGAGATCGGAGAGGCTTTATATGATCCGGAAGTGGATGCGGCACTTATAGAGTTTCTCAAAAAAGAGTTGAAACCTCATATCAGAATTGTAGAAATTGACAGCAACATAAATGGAGATGGATTTATCGATGTGGCTGTGAAGGAAGTATTGAATCTTATCTCTGACAATACTGAAAGGAAAGGATGAGAACCATGCCGAAACTGCCCAAGGATGATCTTGTTATCCGCTGTGCTTACCTTTTTTACAAGGAGAGACTCAACATAAAAGGCGTCGCTGAACGATTGGATATATCCCGTTTTAAAGTCTCTAGATATTTGAAAGAAGCTGAAGACGCCGGGATTGTAGAAGTCAGATTCAATATTCCCGATCTGCAGTATCAGTCACTGGCCATGGATATAGAAGAAATATTCCCTGTCAAACGGGTTGTGATCGTTCCCGTCTCAGCTGATATGAGTTCAGAGGATGTCAGGAGATCTGTAGGCCATAAGGGAACAGAAATTCTTAAAGAATTTCTGAATGATCTTTCCATTGGTGTCACCTGGGGAAGAACCATCGCAGATATGGTGCAGGATCTACCTGAAAGAGAGGTACAGTGCACATCCATAGCGGAATTGACAGGCGGTTTTGGAATGATCAGTCCTAAAATTTCAACCAGTTCTCTGGCTCCTCTGTTGGCCCAGAAGACGAATGCCCTCTGCTACCAGATGCATGGCCCGATACTCTCCAGTAATGTGACAATCGCACAGAGTCTTCTGTCGGACAACTCGATTGTACGAACCCTCAATGTGTCCAGAAAATGCGATGTCGCCATATTCGGTATGACTCCACTGAATAAGAATGCACTGCTCTACCGGTCAGATCTGATAACAGAACAGGATATTGAATATTTAAAAGGAAAGGGTGTCCTCGGAACGATTCTCGGCAGGTTTTTTAATGCCTCAGGGGAAGAAGTGGAGACTCCTTTTAAAGATCAGGCTGTTTCGATCAGCTGGAATAATTTTCTGAATATACCGGAAAGAATGGCTCTGATCGGGGGTGTGGAAAAAGCAAAATGCATTAGGAGCCTTATGAAAGCAGGAATTATGACCACGGTGATCATGGATAGTATAACCGCCAAAGCGGTATTGGAAGAAACCGATAGTAAAGGATCAGAAAATGAGTTATGAGAAAATAAAATCAGACATGAGAATGGCAGCTCAGAGAGCCTATGATATAAAACTTCAGTCTGGGGACGGTGGAAATCTGAGCGTCAGAGTTCCCGACCAGGATATGCTTCTGATCAAAGCCTCCGGGTGTTCCTTCGGTGAAATGAATGATGAAAATATCGTTCTCATCGATTTTGACGGTCAGATTGTTCTGGGTGATAAAATACCATCCCGTGAATATATGACCCATGTGGCGATCTATAAAGAACGCGGGGAAGTGCTGGCTATATTTCACAGCCACTCCCCCTGGTGTACTTCTGTTGCTGAGAAATTCGATACAATCCCCCCTATCTCACTCCCTCTGGAAATGAAAATTGGAAAAGTCCCTGTCCTGGATATGGGAGACAATCATGCCGATCAGGAAGTTGCAGATTCCGTCCGGCAATTCCTGAGAACGAATAGAGATATCACTTGTTTTATTCAGAAAAGACATGGTCTGTTTTCTTTTGGCAGCAACATTATCAAGGCAGAACACAATGCGGAACTGATGGAGGAAGGTTCGCAGGTAGGGTTTCTTGCAAGTATGAAAATTTAAATAACATAAAAATACAGACCAGATAACTTCAAAAACAATCCGGTCCATAGATGAGTTCTAAATCCTAAATACCAATAATACTCAGGAGTTTACGTATGAAACATGAAAAAGCTTTCTTTTCTAAATGGGAAGATCTAGATCAGGAGAAATATCTCATCCTGGATTACTACTTTGAATCAACAATTGATCCCTATGTGGCGGCAGCTCATCTCTGTCAGGAACAATCCACGGCCCAATGGAAGAGAGTCGATGTGGATGAGGATCTGAGACCTCAATTCGGCTCAAAAGTCATCGATCTGCAGGTTGAAAGACAGCCTGAAACTCCCTCCCTGCCCTATCAGGTCGAGACCTGGGAAAAACTCTGGGGAGCCCGTGTTAAAATTGCTTACCCCATTGCGAATTTCGGCCCCAGAATCCCCAATATGCTCACGGCTGTAGGAGGAGAAGGTGTCTACTACAGCCCTGGGATTTACGCCATAAAACTCCATGACATAATTTTCCCCCATGAATATCTTGAACAGTTTGAAGGTCCGAAGTTTGGTATCGAAGGGCTCAGAGAGTGGACCGGAGTTTATGACCGGCCCTTCTTTCTCGGAGTGATCAAACCCAATATCGGGCTGGCCCCGGAACCTTTTGGAGAGCTGGCCTATAAAAGCTGGATGGGTGGGTTGGATATTGCCAAAGACGATGAACTTCTCTGTGATACGGAGTGGTCCCCCTTTGCTGAAAGAACAAGGGTACTCGGCCGCTTAAGAAAAGAAGCTGAAGAAAAAACAGGGAAGCGCTGTGTCTATCTGGCGAATATTACTGATGAGGTAGACAAAATGGTGGAACTCCACGATATCGGCGTGAAAAACGGAGCAGATATGCTCATGATAAATGCCATGTGTACAGGACTGTCCGCTGTCCGGATGGTTCGGAAGCACACAGAAGTCCCCCTCGTGGCCCATTTTGATTTTATTGCTCCTTTTACAAAAGCCCCTTTTTATGGCGTCCACTCCCGGGTCATAACCAAACTTCAAAGGCTTTCCGGCTGCGATATGGTAATTTTCTCAGGCTTGGGTGACAGAATGAAAACACCTCAGAATGAGGTGATGGAGAATATCAACAGCTGTACAGATGATATGGGACCTATTAAAAAATCACTGCCCATCCCTGCAGGCAGCCAGTGGGCAGGGTCTTTCGGCCCTCTGTATAAAATGATGGGACATAGAGATTTTGCGGTTGTTCCCGGACGAGCCGTCTTCGGACATCCCAGCGGTCCGACTGCAGGAGCTATCAGCCTGCATCAGGGCTGGGAGGCCACTGCAAAGGGTATCCCTCTGGAAGAATACGCTAAAAATCACAAAGAACTCGCTCAGGCTATTAAACAATTTACAGGTAAGGAGATTGAACAATGAGATATGCAATAGGCTGTGATCCCAATGCGATGGAGATGAAATTACTCTTAGCTGAAGACTTAAAATCGGCCGGTCACAGTGTGACCGATATGGGAAGTGAAGATGTAATTTACGCCAATGTTGCTATTAAAGTGGCAGAGGCGGTGGCTTCGGGGGAATATGATAAGGGGGTTCTGGTCTGTGGTACCGGGATTGGCATGAACATTGCCGCCAACAAGGTAAAAGGAGCTTATGCCGCACTTGTCACAGATGCATTATCTGCCGAAAAAGCAAGAACAAGTAACAATGCAAATATAATATGCATGGGAGCCAATACCCTGGCTTACCCACTGGCAAGAAAACTTTTAGAAATATGGGACCGACAGGAATTTGATACGTCTTCTCCTTCAGCTCCCAAGGTGGATGCATTTGTCAATTATGATAAATCCAGAAATAAAAGGGTATAGCTAAATGCGACCGAGAGAGAGAATTGAATGCGTTTTAAACAATAGAACACCCGACTATATTCCGATATTCCCGAAAATAAGCCATGCCGTATGCAGAGTCATCAAGGGGATGTCCATGCATGATTACATGACAGATCCTCGAAATATGGCTAATGCAATTATAGCTGCAGCAAAGGTTTACGGCTGGGATGGTGTCGGTATTATGACAGATATTGCCAATGAAGGAATGGCCATTGGGAGTAAGTTTAAAATACCCCGGGTGAAGTCTATGATTTAACATCAACCCTGATAAAAAAAGTGAAACCCCAGGGCAGATTCATCCTGGGAAGCAGTTGTGAAATATCCGTAGAAACCCCGCCGGCTAATCTGCATGCCTTTGTGAAAGCAGGAAGAGATTATGGACATTATTAAAACAGGAAGAGCCCCCCACGCAGACAATAAATGACACCCCGGATAGAGTTCATCAGGAGAACTCTTCAACTGATATCAATTCTTAAAAGACACTGGAGTATTGATGCAGAATTATTCTTTGTAAAACAAATCCGTCAGTTTTTTAATTGTACGAGGATCCCCCGGACGGGGCATATTTCTTGACGAAAGAGTTCTTTCCATATTCATAACTTCCTCTATTGAAATGGACCCGACTTTTCCCAGACGGAAAGCCACAGAAGCAGAGACCGCCATGGCTTCTGTCATTTCCAGCAGGTCCACAGCCCGCTCGATACCTTCACTACTTCCCAAAGTGATACCATGATTCTGCATGAGCCAGGCATTGGACTGTGAGGCATATTTCTCGAATTGGGCAGCTAATTCATCCGAGACAGGTTCTGCATAGGGCACCGTGAGAACCGGACCGACTTCAAGAACAGGTTCAGGGAGCAGTGGACGGGTCAGAAGATCCTGATCCACCATAGAAAACCCCGTCAAAACGGGGGGATGGGCATGTACCAGAGCATTCAAGTCCGGCCTGAAGCGATACAAGGCAAGATGCATCGGGGTTTCGCCCGTAGGCATTCTCCCCGGTGATTCGAATAAGACATCCCCATGATCATCAATGATGACAATATCATCAAACTGCATTTTTCTTTTGACGACTTTGGTAGGTGTAATCAGAAAGACCTTTTGTTCTACCCGATAAGAGAGATTTCCTCCATGAGATGTTACATATCCCAATTCACCAAGTCGAATGGCCGCAAGAACGAGTTCATTGATTTCATCCTTAAATTTTTTCTGATACGAATTCATTGTATACCCCTGTTTGTTAGCTTAGATTCCGGCTTGTGTGGTTGATTTATTAATCATCTTAAATACATAATCAAACAAGATCTTAATCGGGAGGACTCCCAAAAGTAGTCATACACAGATAAATTACATTAAATTCCTTACAAAATTCAAAGACTGCACAATCTGAGCATCATAATCACTTAAATCCATTATTTCCCGGTACAGACTGACCGCAGATCCAACTTCCCCCCCAGGTTTGACAAAGGGCTCCATTGTAATAGGTTTATCGTAGTTCATGGCCTTGAGTGTTTCAAAAATAATTTTCCAGGGCATTGAACCAAGACCCGGAAATTTTCTGTTATTCTCACCAATATGGAAATACCTCAGATGTTCAATAGACTTGATAATGGCAGTTACCATTGAATCCTCTTCAATGTTCATATGGAATGTATCTAAATGGATACCAAGATTGGGAGAATCCACTTCCGAGATGTATGACAAAGCTTCATCACAGTTATTGATTAAAAAGTTCTCAAACCGATTCACAACTTCAATATTGAAATAAACACCCAAATCTTCAAAGGTCCTTGACGCCTCTTTCATGGATACAACACTATTTTTCCAATACTCTTTCTTCTCTTCCAGACTGTCAATTTTCCCGTTCCATGCACCATGGACAATACCGCTGCAGTCAGAAATCCCTGCTTTAGACATAGCTTTGGCAATATCCTTCAAAACGGTCAAGCCGGCTTCTCGCTTCATTTTATCAGGTGATCCGATATCTTCGGCCGGAGACATCCCGAGACTGAGGGTCAGTGCAAGATCATTCTTTGCGGCCTCGTCCTTGAAAGCAGCGATATTCTCATCACTCATATTCTTCAAATAGAGAGCACCGAATTCCAGAAGATCAAATCCCATTGATTTAACTTTAGAAATCAAGGGCATCTGATCATCATCCCAATGACTCACAAAACTTCCATAATGGATACCAATTTTATTATTCATACTCACTCCTGTAATTTTTATTTCTTTCCTATTTTTAAGCAATTATTCTGCATCACTCATAAAATCATGATGAATCAATTTCATGTCTCCCCCCATGGGGCCATAAACTGTGGAATTGATCGCTCCTGCTTTTGATGCATAATTCCCGGCATCTTCCAAAGACATATCCTCAGCCAGACCACAGAGGAAGGCTGCATCAAAGGAGTCTCCTGCTCCGGTGGGATCAACGATTTCCAGAACTCTCTCGATAGGATAAATGGGAATATCCACCTGCTTATCCCGGGTATAGATGGTGGAACCACACTTACCCTTTTTTAAGTGGATGATTTCCATTTTAGGATATTTACTGAATACATCCTTCACAGCCTCATCAACATCGGAGGAATCAGAAAACATCAGCAATTCATCAACACCGGGGAGAAAGATGGATGTTTGATCAATCACCGGACCAACAACATCATATAAATTTTTATCCCCCAGAAGCTCGGGTCTGAGATTGGGATCAAAGGAAATTCGGGCTCCTTTCGAACCGGCCCATTCAACGGCCCTGCAGATATTTTCCTGCAGGGAGTCATTAACCATGAGAGAACAGCCCATGACATGAAAATAGTCGGGGACGGTTTGACCTGATTCATCAAACTTAACATCTCCGGCGGGAGTGCCGTCTATATGATAGATAAATTCACGGCTGCCATCTGAGGAATAGGAGACAAAAGCAACCGCTGTGGCTCCTTTACCGGAAACTGTGATATTTGAACAGTCAACCCCATCTGATTCCAGCCGGTCAATCAGCAGTTCTCCAAATTTATCCTTTGCCACACCCCCCCAGATCTTTGCTTCATGGTTTAACTGGGAAACAGTAGAAATGAATATAGCCGGAGCTCCAGATGGGTATGGGCCCAAAAAATTACCTGTTTGATTTAAGGGTGAATCAACCGAATCTCTCATAATCTCAACCAGGATTTCTCCTATAGTGTAAATTCTAGCCATAATGAACTCTCTCCACTCGTGATCATTTATTTATCCAGAACAATAAGGACATTCGCTTAACCTGACTGGCTCAATAACAGACTTTCCAGGTTATGTGCTGGGAGGGGGATTAAGAAATAATCCAGTCATCCATAGGACTTACTGGATTATTCTTAGTGATATCGGCCCTGATTTCTATGGAATCAGGTCAGAGTCAGACTGTAGGAACAGGAAAAGTCTTCTTTCCCCTTCAGCCTGACCAGGCCCTCCTTCTTATTAAAATCAGCAGAATCTCCCACAGTTGAATCGACACCGAACCAGGGTTCCAGGCAGACATAAGGAGCCTTCTTTCCAGCCATAGTCCAGATACCGAAATCAGGGAATCCAGTAAAATCCATGGTGACCGATGAGGGGGATTTGTCTGATTTAAGGGTCACCCTGTCGGACTCCAGTCCTGAGAGTATGATGGCTCCACGATCAAAGAGACTGTGATCCAGGCCTAAGCGCTTCTGACTCTGAATGACAGGAGATGATTCTCCGCTTAAATATTCGTCTTTGTAACGACGGCTGATGGTTTCCTCTTTGTTGAATTCGAGATAATAATCCCCAAAGGCCGTGTTTCCCGACAGGGGACAGTTAAAACCGGGATGAGCTCCGATGGAAAAAAGACTCTCCCGGCTTTCCGGGTTTTTCACAGAATAACTCACTAATAATGCGGAGCCTTTCAGTGTGTATGAAATGTCCAGAATAAAGGCAAAGGGAAACGCTTTCTGCGTCTCCGATGAGTCCTTCAACCGGAGGAGACAGGAATCTTCGGTCTTTTCCACAATGTCGAAGACGCTCTTCCTGGCAAATCCATGATTATCCATTGTGAAGGTCTTTCCCTCATACTCCCAGCCGCTGGGGAGTGCTTTTCCAATGATGGGAAACAGCTGAGGGGAACTGGCATTCCACGAATCAGGACTCCCCTGCCAGAGGTATTCCTTTCCATCCAGTTTCAGGCTTTTCAGTTCTGCTCCCAGAGGATCGATGGACGCGTTTATACGGTCATTTTTCAATTGAATCATAGGGAAGGGTACACCCATATACCCCGGGGATGCAACAGATTCACTTGCCAAAGAGACCTCCCCCTTATAGAGTGAAATCATGAAGCGCACCATGAAAGATCTGGCTGAAGAGCTGGGCATTTCCAGAACAACAGTATCTCTGGTATTGAAGGGTAAGGCAGATCAGTACAGGATCAGTATGGAAACACAGAAAAGGATTCTTGATCTCGTGGAAAAGGAAGGTTATAAACCCAACTACTTTGCTCAGGGGCTGAATAATGGAAAGACAATGACAATCGGGGTGATTTTTCCTGACGTCTTCGAAGAATTCATGGTGGCAATGATCCGGGGTATCGGGGAAGTAATGGAAGCAGAGGATTACACAATGATCCTGATGACCAGCCGCTTCAGCCAGGGAAGAGAGAAAAAAAATATTGAAGAACTTCTACACCGGGGAATAGACGGGATGCTGCTCATTCCCAGTTGTGACTTCAGGGGGAATTGGGAGAAACGGATTCATCTGAGTAAGGCTCAGTTGAAAATGACTCCCCTGGTCCAGATAGACAGAGTCACCGACTCCTGGCAGGGTTCATCTGTGGTTCAGGATGACAGGATGGGGGGGATCTGGGCTGCCGAGTATCTTCAACAAATGGGCTGCCGGGAAATGGCAGTTGTATCACTGGACCTGTCTGCATCCTCCATCAGAGGCAGAATAACAGGATTCGCCAGCATCATCCCCGAATATCACAGCATACTGCTCAAGGAACAGAACAGGCAAAGCGATGATTTAAACATTGCCCTGGAGAAAATGCTACTGGATGCGCCTAATCAGACCCCCCGGGGATTTTTTGTGACCACCGCAGGACTCGCCATCAGGGTCAAAGAAATACTCCTGGACAGAGGACTTTCATTGAATAAGGATTATTTTCTGGTTCGCTTTGGAGAAGATCCCCAGGGCTACAGAAGCGGCATGGCCTGTATCGGTCAGCCCCATTATGAGATGGGAAGAGAAGCGGCACGCCTCCTTGTCAGGCAGATCCAAGGCGGTAAAAGTGAAAGAAGAATGATCCTCCCTGTGTCGTCTCCCCAAAAGTCTCCTCGAATGTCTTAGCCAGCGAATTGAACAAACCCCAGAATCAAGAGGAACTGACCGGCCAGGTAGGTCGTCATGGTCAGGACACGTTCATGGGGAATTTCCTCTACAAAGCGATTCCAGGCGTTCATTGTGTCGGAAATCATAAAGATCAGGGCTCCCGATACAGCGAGGGTCACAGCTCTGGTTGCTTGCGTGGAAAAGCAGAGAGTAGTGGATGCTCCCATCAAGGCAATGACTGAAATATATAGGGTGACGGGGATAAAGAGTTTCCCCATGAAATCTTTCATCTTAAGAAAAACAATAAGGCCGAACAAAAGAAAGCCTGCCGCCAAAACAACCCCTATGAGGGGTAATCCGGACAGACGGCCCTTCATAAAGAAAGCACCGACATAGAAAATATGTCCCAGTAAAAAGAAAACAAGACCAAGCTTAAACCAGGTTTTTTGTTCACCCCTGTCAGGAACCATCAAAAACAGATCACCCAGCCATCCACCGGCCAGAGCCGCAACAAGGAGAGGCGACACACTCGGTGCAGAGTTGAAATAGAAGAGAGCCAGAAGAGGGATCAAAAAGGGTTTACTGATATGCCGGATAGTCCTGGAATCGATGACTTCACCAAAGATATGAAGGAGAGAAATGAGTAGAAAAGGCAGGGAAGGAAGGAAGAACATTGAATAAACTCCTGAAAAAAAAGTGGTGACAAACCATTTTATTCCTCCCATCGGGTTCTCTGTCAATAAAAATTCACCAGGAAGAGAATTTAATATGTAACAGTAACAATAAATTTTACATTTACACACATAAGATTTATCCTTTTAATAGGAAGAGACTCTGGAGGAAATTATGATAGAAACCAAGCTGAACCAATATCTGACTTTTACAGTTGCCAGTGAACAATATGCAATCAATGTCACTCATATCAGAGAAGTCCTTGAATTTCAGTCTGTATCGAAGGTTCCCAGGATGCCCGATTTCATGAGAGGGATCATCAACCTCCGGGGCAGCGTGGTGCCCGTGCTGGACCTCAAGATGAAATTCGGACTGGGAGAAACTGAAAAAGACATTGATACCAGTGTAATCGTCACAGAGATGACCATGGATGGTGATACTGTCGTCATCGGTCTTCTCACCGATGCTGTCAGCGAAGTACTGGAATTGGAAGACGATGAAATCGAACCAACACCCTATATCGGGACAAAGGTAAATACCGAGTTTATCCGGGGCATGGGAAAAAAAGGGGATGCATTTATCATCATACTGGATATCAACAAAGTCCTGACCCATCAGGAGATTGTCTCTGCCGTATCAGAAACAAGCAGCTGAAAATCTTCATTGCTCTTTAAGCGGGATCAGCCTAACCTTATAGTATGAACTCTGACATAAAAGTACTCCAAATTAAACAAAAGTTGAGTGTGGTTTGTGACCGGGCCATTGAAGAGTGTCTCCTCGAAAAACTACCCATCCGCAAAGCCCTGGCCAAGATACTCCCCCTGATCTGCCGGATCATCGGTGCCCGGGAGATGATGATCAGGACCATGGATGAAAACCTCAAACAAATTTCAATGAAATCCAAAGGCTTTCTGGAGGCCTGGACTCTTCTGGTCCCCAGTGAAATGCCCGGGGATGAGTTTAAACCCAGAAATTTCCCTCTGGAAGATGCAAATCTGGTGGTAGCCTCCCTGGATGTTGTGGACAGAGTCATTGGCCTGTGTGCTTTTGCTTTTAAAGGAGATTTAACTCCCCGGGAGATCAGCCTCAAGGCCGACCTTGTGAATACGGCAGCAGAACTTCTGGACAACTTTCTGGAGGGGATTGCCTCAAATGCCAGAAAACAGAGCATAATCCTGTTTGCCACAGAAGCCCTCCGGGACAGGATCTTCGAAGCCGGAGCCGATAAAGCGGTGAAGCTGCTGTGCGAAGAACTCAAGCTGGCCGAGTTCATACTGGTCTACGGTGATATGGATACCACTACCGGTGAGGATCTCCGTTACCGGTTCTACAAGAAGGGTGAAATGCTTCATAATTCCATCGACAACCCGGATGAAACCTATCTGAACATCCTCAATGACAAAGATAAAGCCCTGAATGCAAAAGACCGATCCTTTTCCGCCCTCCTCTCCGGGGATGGTATTCAGGAAAAGGCCCTTCAAAACGGGATGAACACCAATCTTATCGGAAAGTTCATCATCCGCCCCGAAGGAGGGGGGTTGAATCCTGAAAGCCGGGACATCATCAGGATTTTTGCAGAATGCCTCTGTCAGAGACTCTTTGACTACAACAGGGAACGCCGCTACCTGTCCAGGTGCTTTTGCGCCAAGGATGTTCAGCGCCTTCTGGGAGAACCCGATTTCTACAACAAGTACCTCAGCCCCAGGGAAGAGGACATCGTCATCTTTTTTACGGACATCACATCCTTTACATCTATTTGTGAAAAAGCTCTGAACAATGCCTCGGAGATTGGAGACCTGGTTAACCGCTGGTCCCGCATGGTACTGGACGTCCTTTACCGATACGACGGTGTCTTTGATAAAATGGTAGGAGACTGTGTAATCGGACTCTTTGGACCACCCTTTTTCGAATCCTCAATGGAACAAAGAACTGAAAATGCACTATCTGCCGCGGCAGCCATCGTCAAAGGAACCATTGAATTGGGTCAGGCCATGGGGCTGGAAGAACGGATCATCAAGGCCAATGTGGCGGACCACCTGACCACATCCAATGGGATTCACTGTGGTCCCACCTCTGTCGGGTTTTTTGGTCCCAACGAAGATTATACAGGATTTTCATCCGCCATGAATCATGCCGCACGCCTCCAGGGACATGCCTCGGGAGGAGAGGTACTGGTCACGACGATCCTGCTGGAAAATTTACCCGGCGGCCCTCTGGGGATCGCCCCCCAGGAGGATTTAACCGTAGACTTTGCCGGTCCATGGGAAATTGCCGTTAAGAATGTAACAAAACCTCTGGAATACTACCGCTGTTTTTTCAACAAGGAAGTCAAATATGTCTAAACAGCGCTGCTCCTGGTGCGGAAGCGATCCACTTTACACGGCCTATCATGATGAGGAGTGGGGGGTCCCGGTCTATGATAACGAGAGGAAACACTTTGAAAACCTGATCCTTGAATCCGCTCAGGCCGGACTCAGCTGGATTACGATACTCAAGCGAAGAGAAACCTACAGACTGGCTTACAAGGGGTTTGATCCCCAGGTCATCGCCTCCTGGGGGGAGGAGGATGTTTTAAGACTCCTTCAGGACCCTGGTGTGATCCGAAACAGGCGTAAAATTGAATCATCCATCAACAATGCCCGCTGTTTCCTCGTGGTGAAGGAGGAGTTCGGCAGTTTTTCAGACTATTACTGGCACTTCCAGGAGGGCCGGCCCATCCTTAACAATTGGGAAAAAGAAGAGCAGATCCCTGCGCTAACCTCCCTTTCAGAAATCATCTCCAAAGACATGAAGAAAAGAGGATTCTCCTTTTTGGGCCCCACCGTCACCTATGCAAATATGCAGTCTGTGGGCATGGTCAATGATCATCTCCGGAGTTGTTTCAGATATAAGGAGGTGATTGATTCATGAGGATACCGGGATTGATTCTTTTTTCTGTACTCCTACTCCTTTCCTGCAGCAGTACAGAAAAGGAATTGCCGAAACCCGAAGGGAACAGTGACGCTCTGGCGGTGTATAACCAGGCCTACCATGAGAACTTTGAACCCGACAGCCTGTCCCTCATCCTGGAGGAAGCCGAGAATGCCTACATCCTGCTGGACCCTTTTCAGGATGAAGATATCAGTGATGCCCTGCCCCCCCTGAAAGCCCGGGGAAATCAATTGGCGGCGTACATCAGTATCGGGACCGGAGAAGACTGGCGGTCCGACTTTGACCAGATCAAACCATTCCTGGCAGTCAATCCTTGGGGTGATTGGGAGGGAGAATATTTTGTCAGTCAGACCGACAACGGGATTCTGGTATTTATGAAGGCTAGAATCGACAAGATTGCGGCATGGGGATTTGACTGGGTGGAATTTGACAATATGGACTGGATCTTTGATGAAGAAACCAGAAATGAGTATGCACTGGAAGCCACGGAAGCCCAGGGATTAACGTATGTCCAGGCGCTCAGATCTTATGCGGTCGGCAAGGGATTGAAATGCATGGCCAAGAACTGGCGCTCCGGGGCAGAGAACTTTGATGGGGTGACCTTCGAGTCCTACTCAGATGACAAAAACTGGTGGGAAAGCTCCGATCTGCAGGACTTTCTGGCAGAGAAGAAACCGGGAATCATCGTCCACTACAACGAGAGGGACTGCGACGGAGTCTACAGGGAGTATATGGGTATATATGGGGAGTCTCTGTCTTATATTGCAGAATCCAGAGTTGAAAAAGCCTATATCCATTATAACGGGGATTAATCTCCAGGAGCGAAAAACATCTCATGACTCTCGGCGGTCCCGTAATCCTCAATCTGATTGATGGCCAGTCCTACTGTATTCACAGTGGTTGAAACAATCTTCCTGTTGAAGGGATGGGTATCAGGATGATTCAGATACTCTTCCAGAGGCATCCAGAGGGCTTCAGAAATCTCTGATGTATCGATGGTGATCTCTGTGCTGAGAGGTTTTAATCGGCAGACAAAATAAATATCCGACAACCCGTAACGGTAGCCGTGAAAGTGTCGAAAACAGTTGAGAGAGATAAATTCACTCCGTATTCCCGTCTCTTCCAGGACCTCCCTGACCACCGCATCGGCAATATGTTCACCCGGGTCAAGAGCCCCGCCGGGAAGCTTATAATGCCGCTTGGTATGATACTTTTCCTGAATCACAAGGATACGGTTCTCCTCATCGATCAAGACACCCCCCGCTCCCAGATAGTGGGTGGCATAACCGGGAATAAAGGCCCCGGGAATAAGCTGTAGAGTCAGTTGCAGACCATTCTTGTCGGCATGATGATATGTAAATCCCAGTGCAACAGCGGTTTCCACAAAGCCGGATTTCCCCAAGGGCAGAAACAACCAGACCAGTTGAAGATTCTGAGAACGAAGATCTGTCAATGTATCAGAAAGAGCTTTCTGAAAATCCGACTTATGGGCGGGAAGACTGTTCTCATCCAGAACAGCTCCCCCAAAGGGGTTAACTTCATAATTAAGGAGTGCCATGGTTAACTTTACAGGGAAATGGCCCATGAAATCAACTGCTGGCCCAGAGCATTCCCCTGGTCATGATCTCCTTTAAACCCGCCGTTTCAAAGTCGGCAGCCACATGTCCAAAGGAGGCATAAAATACCCTGGCTTTCCCGAAATGCCTCTTCCAGGCGACAGGCATGACCGTCCCGGCGATCCACTCGATTCCCTCCTGATTCCCCTTAAAAGTGGTAGTAGCCAACACTTCATTGTTGGGGTCCACATGCATGTAATACTGCTCCGAATGCATTTTGAACTCTTTGAATCCGGAGACAATTGGATCATCCGATGTGATTTGAATGGAGTAATCAATGACGCCGCCGGGATGGGCCACCCATTGTCCACCCACCATGAACTGATACTCCACATTGGAGCGGAAACTGTCTCCCATCCCGCCGTGCCATCCGGCAATACCGCAGCCTGCCAGCACAGTGTCTTTCAGTCCCGTCCACTGTTCCTTACTGATCTCACTCATGGTCCAAACCGGAACAATCAGATTGAGGGAATCCATCAGAGCCTTGTCGGTATAACAGTCCATGTTGTCGGTAAAGACGACTTCATAGCCCTTTTCTTTTAAAATCGATTCAAAGATACGGCCGCAGGCTTCGGGTTCATGACCATCCCAGCCTCCCCATGTAATAAGTGCTTTTTTCATATGATGCTCCTTTTATCTACCAGGGTCTATTTCCTACCAGGGGTCAAATTCCTACCAAGGGTCAATTTCCTACCAAGGTCTATTTCCTACCAGGGTCTATTTCCTACCAGGGCTGGTTTACAGCCCTGGTGTTCTTATCGCTCAGGGCCTAAGGGGGTTTACAGCCTTGGTGTTTTTCTCGCTCAGGGCCTAAGGGGGTTTACAGCCTTGGTGTTTTTCTCGCTCAGGGCCGAAGGGGGTTTACAGCCCTGGTGTTCTTATCGCTCAGGGCCGAAGGGGGTTTACAGCCTTGGTGTTTTTCTCAATCAGGTCGAAGGGCCTTGGTGTTTTTTTCACTGAGGCCTAAGGGTCAAATTCCTACCAAGGCTGGTTTACAGCCTTGGTGTTTTTCTCAATCAGGCCGAAGGGCCTTGGTGTTTTTCTCGCTCAGGGCCGAAGGGGGTTTACAGCCTTGGTGTTTTTTTCACTGAGGCCTAAGGGCCTGGTTAGAGTTCTCCGATAGCCAGTCCCAGATCTAGTATTTCAGGCTGTTCCACTGTTGATTCAATATTCACTAAAGACCCGCTTAGGCTGGAATCTTCAAAGGCCAGCATGGTATCCAGGACATGAAAAGCCAGATTTCCCGAGGCTCTGTAAGGCCTGCCTGTTTCAATGCCCCGGGCCATATCGGCAAGCCCGATTCCCCGGCTGTTCTCATCATAGGGAAAGGCATACAAGGGTATATCTAAAGCCTTTTCATCCCCCTTCCGGAACAATCGAACTGGCCCGCCGAAGGTATTGGGATCGGGAATCAACAGGCTTCCCTTCGTACCATGAATCTCAATCCGGGGTGCCTCGCTTTTAAAGACATCAAAACTCATGCTCATCAACCCGGTGACTCCGCTTTCAAATTCGAATAAGCCCTTATAGTCGGTCCATGTATTCACATCGATGACCTGACCTTTTGTAGATTCGGCCGAGCAGATTCTCTGATTAAAAGCCTTTCCGGTTTTTCCAAAAACACTTGAAACAGGCCCCAGCAGACTGACCAGAGCCGTCAGGTAGTAGGGACCCATATCCAGCATGGGTCCTCCTCCCGGCTGGTAATAAAATCCCGGACCGGGATGCCAGCTTTCATGACCGGGACAGAGCATAAAGGCATAGGCTGAATGAGGAATCCCGATCACGCCTTCGTCAATAAGCTTCCGGCAGGTCTGCATTCCTGCTCCCAGAAAGGTATCGGGAGCACACCCCGTTTTCAAGCCCTTCTCTGAGGCCAGAGTCAGAACAGACATGCCATCTTCCCGATTCAGCGCAAAAGGTTTTTCACAATAAACATGTTTTCCATGATGCAAAGCCATTGTATTGATCCGGGCATGATGCTCGGGGGTCGTTAAATTCAGGACGATGTCTATGTCCTTCCGATTTAACAACACATCCGTCGAATATACGGGAACTCCGTATTTCTCACTCTTTTCTTCTCTTCTGGATGGATCCAGATCACTGCAGCCCATGATCCTGATCTGAGTAAATTTCTCAGTGATATTCTGAAAGTAAATATCGCTGATAGTCCCGCATCCTATGATGCCGATATTCATGATTTTATGTTTCAACCCTGCCTCCCCGAGACCTCCGGATGTAATTTTCATCCTTTTTTTTTCAATTTACCAGTCATGAGATCAGAAATAAATGGTTTTTTTTCTAAATCCATGGATAATATTGTCATATGTCACTCTTTAATCAAAACCATTTTTATCATATGGAATCCTTTCCCCGGATCTATCCAGCCGGCCAGGAAGTGCAGTCCATCGGCTATATGAAAGCCAAAAAGGACTGGATCAAACATTCCTTTGCCTCCATGAATTTTTCCTTTATCCTCTCTGGACGGGGGTATTATTCCTCCGGGGGAGTGCTCCACCCTGTACAGGCACCCGTGGTGATCACCCAAAGCCCGGGAGTCCCCATGCACTACGGCCCCGACAGAGTCTGGGAAGAGCTGTTCTTTATATTTCCAGCAAGCTGCCACTCCTGGTTTGAAACCAGGGGATTCCTGAAGACTCCTTTCTGGAAGATTCATCAGACAGGAGACATCATCACCCAGATCAGAGATATGTTTTATAATGTCTCCCGGAACCAGATAAGGTCGGATCAGATAGACATAGCCATTCAGAGACTGATCCTTGATTCCCGGATGGAGTCATCTCTGCCCCGGGAATCACCTCTTCAGATTTTCATTCATAAACTTCATAGAGAGATGGAACAGGACTGTACCGCCTCCTTTGATTTTCATGCCCTTGTCCGGGAGCGGGGATACAGTCCCTCCAGTTTCCGCCGCACCTGGGAGAAGATGTTTGAAGTCCCTCCCGGTCAAATTCAGATTGAGTTCAGAATGAGGCAAGCCTGCCGGATGCTGGCGGAAACAGATCTGCCGGTCAAGGAAATAGCAGGGGAACTGGGTTACTCGGATCCTCTCTATTTTTCAAAACTCTTTAAGAAAAAAAGAACGGAAAGCCCCGGGCAATACCGAAAGAGAACCAGAGAACCCTACTTCAGTTCTCACTTTGGTTCCCGGTAATTCACTCTTGATTTCTCTATTATGAATGTTTGTTCTGTTTTCAAATCATTTTCCCTTCAGGAGGACGTATATGTCTACAATTGTTTTGGTAACAGGTCCTGTTCAGGGGAAATTCCGAATCTGACATTTCCGATTCCAATCCTCAAAGATTAATCAACTCAGTCTGAGAACAGGACTCCTTTAATAAAGCATTTATTCAGGAGAAATATCATTGAACCAAATACCAAAAAGAGGTGACAAAAGAGAGGAGAAACAGATAGACTATAATGTCCTATATCCAAAGATCCAGTAAGTAAAAGAATGGAGGAGAGTACACTTGGAAGACATCATCAGCACGATGCAGATAACTTTGAGGGATCAGGCTGAAATCGCCGGTGAATCCAGCCCTAGTCTCCTCCCCTTTTTTCTGAAGGATTCCAAAATCCGTCCCTGTATCCTTGTCCTTCCGGGAGGTGGTTATGGTTTTACCTCCCCCCGGGAAGCAGAACCCATTGCCAGGGCCTACAACAAGCAGGGATTTCATGTCCTGGTTCTCCACTACCGGGTAGCACCTCACCGTCACCCTGCACCTCTTCTGGATGCCTCCAATACACTGGCACTGCTGAGAAGCCAGGCGGCGGAACTGAAAGTTGATAGAAAACGAATCGTTCTTTGCGGTTTCTCCGCCGGAGGCCATCTGGCGGCCTCTTTAGCTGTGCACTGGAAGAAAGATTACCTTCAAAATGATATTTGCGGCCGCCCCGGACTGAACCGTCCCAATGGACTGATCCTGTCCTATCCCGTCATCACTCAGGGAAAGCATGCTCACCAGGATTCCTTTGACAACCTGCTGGGACCCGGAGCAGATCCGGCGCTGCTGGAAGAGATGAGCCTTGAAAAGCAGGTGAACAGCTCCATGCCTCCCTGCTTTCTCTGGCACACCCTGGATGATGCATTGGTTCCGGTAGAAAACTCACTGCTTTTTGCTGAAGCCATGAAGAAGGAGAGTATTCCTTTTGAATTGCACATTTATCCTGAAGGCCCCCACGGCCTGTCACTGGCAACTGCCGCAACCGATGAATCCGGTGACGGCAGCATGACAGTTCCTCATCTTTCAGGATGGCTTGAACTCAGTGCCCGCTGGGTGAAAGAGTTTATCTGACCTTCCATCGGCTGAAAAATTTCTGGAGCACAAAAAACGCCAGTTTTCTATGTGACTTATCCGCCGAGAGCAGACCTTTCAAATTATACCCCTGCTGGAATCTGTTACATCGGACAGGAGTCCGGAAGTCATAGAGTATCCAGGGGGTGATACCCGCAATCCAGTCTTGTTTCTCAAAACAGCGGATCTGTTCTTCATAGGTTCTTTCCTGATACTCCTCGGTAAACATTTCATTCCGCCCACCGTGATGTCCTGCCTTGGCTCCGGCACCGAACTCGGTGATAATCACAGGTTTGTCCGGGTTGCTATTGGCAAAGAACTGTTCCAACTGGTCAAAATGCGGATTATACCAGCCGAAATACTCGTTAATCCCGATGATATCCAGCTTGGATGCCAAGCGGTCATCAATTTTCATCTTCTGCTGATCCCACAAACAGGCTGCTGAAACGGCTCTTGTATCATCCAGTGTTCGGGCCAGATCGGCCAGACCGCCCATAAAAGCAAGCCGGTCATCTGTATCTGGATTTTCATTCCCCACTGACCAGATGATGACACTGGGCCGGTTGTAGTCCCGCTTGATCAATTCGGTCAGCTGTTGCCTTCCATTCGAGATGGTTTCTTCATTTTCAAAAAGGATGGCCCAGTACACAGGGATCTCTTCCCAAAGCAGAATGCCGACTTCATCGGCAATCCTGGCAGCCTGTTCCGTATGAGGATAGTGAGCCAGTCGTACAAAGTTGCCCTTCAGCTCTTTCACAAGAGAAAAGTTTTCTCGGATTTCATCATTTGTCACCGATTTCCCGTTAGGAACCGACTCTTCGTGGCTGCATACACCCTTGAGTTTGATGGACGTTCCGTTCAGAAAGATCTGTGTTCCTTCCACCCTGATTTCCCGGAATCCCGTCCTTTCCTGGATGGAATCAATACCAGCTGTGACATACACATCATAGAGCTTTGGATTTTCAGGGCTCCAGAGTTCGGGGGAACAGGTAAGTTCGAGACTCCCCTTTCCATTCTTCAATTTTATGGATTCTATGATGCCCAGTTCAGGAATCTTCAGTTCAGCAGAATCCGCAGAACCCTCGAGGAGAACTTCCGCCTTGATTTTTCCAAATTGACTTCCCGGGACCAGAGCTATTTTGAATTCCCTGATAAATGACTTGGGAAGACGGAAGAGCTCTATCGAACGGTAGAGTCCGCCATAATTATACCAGTCTGTAAAAATAGTAGGGATCCGCCCGGGAGTTCTGGTATTGTTGACAGAGAGAAGAATCCGGTTATCCTCCAGAAGATGCTCAGTCACATCCAGGTAGAAGGGAGTATCTCCTCCCTCGTGGTAACCCAGGAATGTTCCGTTTAAAAAAACCATGGCATTGTGATAGGCTGCCCCGATTTTCAGTACGACCTTTTCCAGGGCATCCACATCATATTTAAAGGTTCTCGTGTAGACCATGGAACCTTCAAAGAGTTTGTACTGCTCCTGCTCGGTATTCCATGTGGAAGGTACGTTGATCGTATCCCACTGGTCGAAATCCCAGTCCCAGGGGAGGGTCCAGCCTTCCCCGTCCTTCCTAGGTTCGGTAAACCATTCCTGTCTCAGGCATGTATCATAGACATCGGCATGGTGGTTCCAGATTCCATCGAGTTTTTCACTCTTTCT
>NZ_JAQIBL010000237.1 GCF_027859075.1 Oceanispirochaeta sp.
GAGTCTGTAGATCACATCAATGTCCCCGAGGGGAAACTGGCCATGGATATCGGTCCCAAGACAATTGCCGCGATTAAAGTTAGAATCATGGCCGCCAAGACAGTCGTCTGGAATGGCCCTATGGGTGTTTTCGAATTTGATAAATTCTCCAAAGGAACTGCCGAAGTCGCTGGATTTGTAGCTGAATGCAAGGGAACGACCGTTGTTGGCGGTGGTGACTCTGTGGCAGCGGTAAATAAGTTTCATCTGGCAGATAAAATTGATCATGTTTCGACCGGAGTTGGTGCATCCCTTGAATATCTTGAAGGCAAAGCCCTGCCCGGTGTTGTAGCCCTTAAGAAATAACCATTTATGAGAGGGTTAAAAACAGCAAAGGAGTATTGCTACTTCCTTTGAGCATAAATTTGTTAAATAATAATCAGGAGAAAATAAATGAGAAATTACCTAATCGCTGGAAACTGGAAAATGAACAAGACTCCCTCCGAGGCTGCTGCCCTGGCAAAAGAAATTGTTCCCCTTGTAAAAAATGCGGATTGCAGAGTCATGGTTGCCCCATCCTTTGTTTGTATCCCCGCCGTATTGGAAGTCCTCAAGGGAAGTAATGTCATTGTGGCCGCTCAGAACATGGCTGGAGCCGAATCCGGAGCTTTTACAGGTGAAACTTCCGTTCTGATGCTCAAGGATCTGGGTGTGAAAATGGTCATTCTTGGACATTCAGAAAGACGTCATGTCTATGGTGAAACCAATGAGCAGATCAATGAAAAGGTCAAACTGGCATTGGCTCATGCCCTGACACCTGTTCTGTGTATCGGTGAATTGCTGGAAGAAAGAGAAGCGGGAAAAGCCGAGTCTGTCTGTTTTGAACAGCTTGAAAAAGGTCTTTCAGGCGTTTCTGAAGCTGAAATGGACAATGTGGTCATTGCTTATGATCCTGTATGGGCTATCGGTACAGGTAAAACTGCCACTCCCGAAGATGCAGATGCCATTCACGCCGCCTGCAGAAAGAAAGTTGCCGCTCTTTATTCCGAGGCAGCCGCAGAGAAAGTTGTTATTCAATACGGTGGATCTATGAACCCCGGAAACGTCAAGACTCTGATGGCAATGGACAATATTGATGGCGGACTAATCGGCGGAGCCGCCCTTAAGGCAGATTCTTTTGCAGATCTTGTGAATTTCAATAAATAACTTAGTCCTAAGTCCTTGCAGGGCTGAATGGAGTATGTTAATTTAGGGTGTCCCTTCGGCGGACACACGAAAAATCCTTTTCCAATTAAATGGGAAAGGATTTGTTTATTTTCCGGGAGATATAGAAAATGGGTATTATTGGAACTTTACTGATCATCCTCTTTGTTGTTGCCAGTGCGCTGCTGATTCTGTTCGTACTATTGCAGGACGATCAGGGAGAAGGGCTGGGCGGTCTGTTCGGCGGATCTAGCGGATCACCTTTTGGTGGAGCTGCAAACAATGGTTTGGTCAAAATAACAGGAATACTAGGGACCATTTTTATGGTCGGTTCATTATTGGTTGCTTTAGCAGTTAGAACTCCAAACAGCAATAATGTTCTTAGTGAAGCCAGAAAAATCAATGCTGAAAACAGCACTGGTGACTGGTGGGAAGGAGATGTTCAGAGTGGAACTGAAGAGGGCAGTGCCTTAGTCATTCCGGAGGACTGATCTATCAGAATGGGAGCACCGCTCCCTTTCTGAATCATTTACAAAAAAAAGGAATTCCTATGCGTGTTGCGGTGCTTTACTTTAGAAATGGATCAGAAAAAGTTAAAAAAATTGCATCTCACCTTGCAAGGGGTATTGAATCCCAGGGGCATCAGGTCGCTCTTATAGATGCAGAAACAGACAGTGATGCAAAACTGACCATCTATGAATACATACTGGTAGGGACAACTTCTGATTCCTTTTTCAGCAGCAAAATTTCAGGGAAAGTCTCTGACTTTCTTAATAATGCCGGAAGGGTTTCTGGAACAAAATGTTACGCCTTTATTGTTAAGAATGGTCTCTTCGTCACCAAATCACTTCATATTCTCATGAAAAGTATGGAAAAAGAGGGTATGTTTCTAAGAATATCCGATGTCATTACTTCTGCAGAAGAAGCTGAACTCATTGGAAAGAAACTTCATATAAAGTAAGTTGTTATAACGGTATAGGTGTGAATGCAAATCCTGGCTTCCCCAATCCTGGCCTTTTGTTGATCAACCTGAAATAAAACTGCAGATATGCACCGAGGTTTATTCATGTTCAATAAGAAAATTTTAATTTCAATTTTACTCCTGATTTCGACAGGACTCTTTGCTCAGAACTCTTTTGTAGACAAACCAGTTGCAATCGTGAAGCTGACAAAGACAGACGTTATCTCCCAGAAAAAGCTGGCCTATAATATCAGCCTTTATGAGCAGCAAGCCGGCAGAGCCTTGTCCAAACTCGAAAAAGAACAAGTTCTCCAGACACTTATCAATCAGATGCTGGTTTACCAGGCAGCCGAAAGGGATAATGTTACTGTATCGGATGAACAGGTTCTTCTCGCAGGTATGAATCAGATGATGCAGCAGACAGGACAGCAACTGACGGAAGTTCAATTTAAGCAGATTATCAAAGAACAGAGCGGAATGGACTATGAGACTTATGCCCAGACTGTAAGAGATCAGCTTATTCTCGAGAAATATGTCAGTGAAAAGAAACGAGACTTTCTGAGAACATCATCCATGCCCGGTACTGATGAAGTTGAATTATTCTACCGGCAGAATGAAGAGAAATTCTTGAATCCTGAAATGGTGAAATTCAGCCATATCTTTTTTTCAACCCGAGGTACAGCCGCCGGTGATAAGAGTCAAAAAAGAGAGCAGGCTGATGAGGTATATCAGCAGATAGTCAGAGGAAATGCCAAGTTCGAAGAGATGGTCCGTAAATATTCGGATGATAAAGCTTCGGTTGTCCGGGATGGAGACATCGGAAATTTCATCGACCGGGGTGAAAAGAATATTTCAATTTTCGGCCGTGATTTTCTTAACACACTCTTTGATCTGGAAATCGGAAAAATGAGTGATGTTCTCGAATCATCCCAGGGGTATCATATTGTTATTGTCAACCAACACCATAAGAAGACCTTTCTAGATCTTGATGATCCTGTCACCCCTGTAGAAACAACGACAGTCCGTCAGTACATCAGCAATATTATTTCCTACCAGAAAAAGCAGAAAGCCTTTCAGCAGGCAGCAGAGACTGTTGTTAAGGAATTGACAGAAGAGGCTGAAGTGCAGACTTTTCAAGAGAATATACAATAGCTTATGAAAGCAATGGGAAATAGACGGAAGGCCAGAATATTGGCATTCCAGGCTCTTTACAGTTGGGATATCAGTTCATCAGAACTGGAAGATCTTTTCCGATATGACTGGGCCAAAGATGACTTAAGCGATGATATCAAGATTTTTGCCAGTTTTCTAATCAAGGGTACCATCGAGAATTTGACCGAAATCGATCAATTAATCAAAGACAGTCTTAGAAACTGGGATTTTGATCGATTAGAAAAAGTAAGTCTTGCGATCCTGCGCATGAGTATCTATGCTCTTAGCTTTCAGAAAGATATTCCACCAAAAGTTGTGATTGACGAGGCCGTTGAAATCACAAAGGAATTCGGCACAGACGATTCCTACCGTTTTGTAAACGGAATACTGGACAACATAAAGAAAAAGATCTATGAGCAGCCCAGCTGAAGAAAAAGGATACAGACGCCGCCTGATAACTAATGCAGTCCTTCTGTTTTTTTTGGGTTCGGCCCTTTCCCTGACTCTTCTTTTTTTACCATCTGATGATTATTTTCAATTTTATCTAAATCAATCCGATAAGTATTTTTCTCAAAAAGATTACCCCGATATGGAAGGAGCTCTCAAAAAAGCGGCCCGCCATGCTAAAAGCAGGGATCAATGGTTCAGTATTTTTAAAAGATCCTATCTGGCTTCAGTCGATCAGGACAATTTTGAATTTTTTAATAGCATTATTAACAATTCAAGGAAATTTCTCAAAGGCGGGGCGGATCACGAGGCTTTGAATACGGCGTCTCTGCTCTGGGTTCATCAGTATGAAAAAGCTGCTGCGTCTCTATATACGATTCAAAGTGATAAATATAAGACTCTCATAGCCGAGAGTCTCCTGTCTTATGATGTGTACAGAAATTATGATTTGCAGGATATGACGCCTTTAGAGTTCATTAAAGATAAAATTCAGTATCAGGAAGATCCTGTTTTCTTTGAAACTGTAGGTATTAAATCGGATAACCCGGATCTTTTGTACAATGCCGCATTGTTGAGTATGGAATCCGGTGATTTTGACAGAGCCGCTTCTCTTTTGCAAAGGTTGCCTGGAAATAAAATCAATCCCTACCGTCTGGCTGTGCTTCATTATGATCTGAAACAATATGATGAGGCTTTTGAGGCCTTTAATGCTCAGGCTATACTGGATGACATCAAAGGGAATCAGCGTTTTACAATTCATCAGCAAATTGCGGATCTTTTATATATGTCTGGAAAAAAAGCAGAGTCACTCAAGGAATATCAAAAGGCACTGGAATTGAATCCCGCAGGAAGCTGGAAGAATTATCGAAATATTGCCAGAGTCTATCTCGATAGCGGTTATTCCCGTCGAGCCAGGATAGTACTGATGGAAGGAATGACTCTTTTTCAAAATAATATTGACCTTTTAAAAGACTCTGTTGTTTTTTATTATAAAGACTACCCTGTCGAAGTTAAGAAAGATCTTGACGAGTACGTAAAACGCTTTTCCGAATTGACCGAAGCACAGCTTATGAAGATCCGATATTTTCCAGAGCAGAAATCTTCAGTTCAATATCAGGCTCAAATTTGGAATCTCTTCAACAAGGATGACAGCAGCGATGAGGTAACGCGGTTTCTGTTATGGTATCTTTCGGGAGTCGGCGATCTGGACAGCATGGAAATTGTACTGGAGAGATACAAAAAAGGGGATGAAAATCCATTCTGGTATTTTTTTTATCAGTCTGTCATAGCCCTGCAACGGGGGTATCTGGATGAGGCAA
>NZ_JAQIBL010000238.1 GCF_027859075.1 Oceanispirochaeta sp.
TGGCTGTTCCTTCAATCAGGACTTTGCCCTCCAGTACTCCCCCCATGAGATGGGGGGTTCTGCCGTTAAACAGGTCACAGAGAGTGGATTTTCCGCTTCCTCCCGGACCGACCAGAATATTAAAACTGCCCTGGAGCAGCTTAAAACTGATGTCCTTCAGAACAGGTTCGTCCTCTTCATTGTACCTGTAGGATACATTCTGGAATTCGACAGAATAGGCCATATTGTTTCTCTCCTGGTTTTATTAAATAAGGGCTGCTCCGACTTTTCTCATTACAGCCCTTTTGTGGTTTTATTTCTTCCGGGATGAACGGATCAGTCCGGTTTTTGCTAATTTACTGGCCAGGATATAACCCAGAACGCCACTGAAAACTGCTCCGGAAATCATGTTGACGGGAACGGCCATCCAGACGTCTTTGGAGTAGGAGGGATCCCAACCGAAGAACACAGAACTCCAGAGGGTTCCGAACTGTGAAGAAGCAATTCCAGCCATAATGGCGGTAATAAGACCGAACCGGGAATATCCGACGCAGAGCAGAATTGCTTCAATGGCGAGTCCCTGTGAAATTCCCCAGCCCAGTGTACCGATTCCGGCAGCATTTCCAAGAAGTACTTCTGTAGATGCTTCGATGAGACCGAACATCAGGGCAATTCCGGGTTTCCGTACGATAAATACGGCCAGAATATAGGCCCACATGAACATTCCCTGAATCATAGCTCCCCCCAGAGGACCAAGGGATGTGTTGGCCAGATACCAGAGATTTCCAACACCTGTATTGATCACACCGGCAATGGCTGCCAGTACAGCTACGATAACAAGGTTCTGTGTGGTATAACCGCCTTTTTCCTTGTCTACCTGATTCTTGTCTGTAAAACGGGCAATAAGACCCAATAGAGCAACAAGCACCACGTTAAAAACAGTGTAAAATGTCATAATTCCTTCTCCTTGAAAAATATTTAACCCGGCAATGCTCAGCCGGAGGATTCCTATAACATGATGCCCATTTCAATGAGCTCATTTTTTACTTCATTGTAAATTTTCTGCCATTCAGGCCGTGGCTGCACTGTTAAGAGGTCATAGGCTTCTTCGATGGATTTTCCGGGGTTGCCCCCTTCCTGTTCAAACACATATTCATATTTCTGCAGAAGGGCTTGTATTATTTTGTTCCCATCAGACAGTGTCATTTTCTGTTTCGTAATCCCATGAGCCACTTCGGCCATCAGGCGGACTTCCAGACCGGTTCCATGAGGTTTGCTTCCGTCTGCGGAGCCCACTCCTTCCAGATGTCCTCCGCTCAAAGAGATGGCAATCGTATTGGCCGCGACTTCATAGAGGAGTTCTTTTGTGACGGCGCCGCTTTTGGGATAAACATCACAGACAATCACCCCGGGGGCATTTCGTGCAAAAGCCTGGCAGACAATGCTCTGAAGCCACATGCAGCCTCTGGCAGATGTCGCTACATAGCGGATGTGGATCGGGTGGCAGAGATGGTAGTCGGCAAGGCAGACAATATTGGCTGCCAGAAAGGACGCTACCTCAACCACTGCGGCTCCCGGTGCGTCACCGGCCAGTCCTCCCACCATGACTGTTGCCAGGGAGGCATTGGCCATGCCGTAAAACAGGGAGTTTGCCGCCCGAATCATATTGCCCTGATCAATCATAAGCTCATTGAACATCGCCACAAGATGAGAATCACAGGGACGTAGAAGATCAGGGTGCGTTGCTGCCAGGTCGCCAATTTCGGTGACACTGCTCTCCGCTGCCAGCATCCCCAGCCCCGGGCGTCCGACCTCTTCCCGGACCTGTTTGAGGTAGGATAGTTCACGCCTGGAAGCAATGAGTTCACTCACTTCTCCGGATACCACGCTCACCCCATCCACATCCACCAGGGAACCACAGGTGATCAGGTCTACAAGAGGTTCCTGAGCCCAGCTTTTTACGGAAGCTTTGAAAATTTTCTCAGGAGTCGGAACCCCCGGATTCCCGGCCCAGATGGTGGGAGGATTTGTATCCAGAATTTTCCGCGGCAGGAGGGAGCAGGAATCTTTTCCCTCACCCATATGGAGAGGTCTGTCCATTTTGTGAATACCCTCATTGATTTCCTGTTCGGAGAGGGGAATGATGCGCCCCTGGTTCAGGGCATAGACGCCAATGTCTATGATAAGTTCTTTTCCGGCTGTGAAAATCCTGTCGGCCAGATCCGGCTGATCAGGAGTAATGTCTGTTTCATCCCAGGTGAGATCATATTTCTCAACCAGGGCCTGTACTTTTTCGATGATTTTGAAGTCCCAATCCTCTTTGGAAAGGGCTTGTCCTGTCCGGGCTCGCTCAGATATTTCAAGATAGTTATGGATCATATTATTCCCCTTATGGATCAAAAGGTTCACTTAAAATCCTGGTAAGGAGATGCTGATATTTATGCGGATGTTTGGAACAGATCAAAAAATCCCGCACAGATACCCAAAACCTTTTTCCAAATGTTTTAAGCTCATTGCGCGACCCCGATACCGGATTGGTATGTTCAGGCTTCCCGTCCTCAATGTCGGCGCACGGAATTTTCAAATTGTCTTTGTAAGATCAAAGCTTGTCTGACCTTGTCGTTGATAATAACAAAAAAAAATAAGAAAACACAACGTTTTTCTTGTTTTTTCTTGAAAAGACCCCAGAAATCATCCCGTAATTCTCAGATCCTACGATAAAGTAGGAATTATTGATGATTTGTGGGCCCTGTAATCAGGACAGATGGTTTCTGAGGAATTGCTGGAAATTTGGAAACACCCAGGATGCGAGGTTCGGGATTGGAATATTAAACTTTATATGTCAGACCTTGCGCCCGATGTAAAAAACATATCCGTAATAATCTTTGTATTTTTTATAGAGGTCTATCTCATTCTGTTCCTCTTTGACCAGATTCTCTGCTTTCTTGTCTTTCAGATGTCTCTTCAGAAACTCAGGGATTCGGGAGAGCATGGGAGAGTAGTAATTATCCATCCAGCTCTGTTCAGAGAGTGTAAAACTCCCTGCCAGTTCATACCCGCCTTGCTGCAGCTGTTCTTTCTTGACTTCAGCGGAACGGATCTCCGAGTAGGTTCCCGACCAGAACTCTTCCAGTTCGGGAGGTCTGTTGTCTTTCAGCCAGGTTAATTCCGAGACGGCGATGTAACCGCCGGGTTTCAGGAATCTTCTCCAGGCCTGCAGGCCCTTCTGGAACCCCATGTTGTAAATGGCCCCTTCTGACCAGATCAGATCCAGAGATTCTTCCTCGAAAGGCAGATCATCCATGGAGCATTGAAGAGTATTGATTCTCTCCTTGAATCCCTGCCCGGCGGCATGTTCCTTCACCTTCTCCAGAAACTCGGGAAAGAGGTCGACGGCTATGATTTTTCCATGAGTCAAACGAGCCAGATCCAGGGTCTGGGCACCGCTGCCGCAGCCGATGTCGGCTATATTAAGTTCATTGGAAAGATTCAGATTTGTCAGTTTGAGTGCTTTTAATGTTTCTTCCTTACTGCCTGGAGCCAGACGTATCGCCTCTTTGTGGAAATCTACAATCAGTTCTATATCCTTCATTATTTTTAAGTCTCCTCAGACATTTGAACCATCATTTTAATCGTCCGTAAATTGCGTGTTGTTGCTTTCAGGTTCAGTTTTTTTTCAGAAAAGCATTGGTCAGCTTTGATTTTCTATAACCTTCCGGGCAATATATCCATAGGGTTTTCCCTAAATATACTAATTTCTCAGTGGTTCGGACAAATTTATTTACAGATCCAGAGTCCTTGGTTCAGTATTGAAGATCCTTCAGATCGGTCATTACAATCTTCTTCTGTCCGCTGACATTGATTTCCCGCAGGAAGGCTATGAATGTCATTTTATTTCCCCTGAAAATGTCCAGATAAAATAATCATAAGGAGAGAATCTCATTTATGCAGCGGCGGATTTCAGTTTTGTCATATAATTTTTGACTTTTTCCAGATTTTTGCCTTGCCGCCCCCCAGATTTTTCCATAAAACCGAACTCAAAGAAGTGGATGTCCTTAATACCGACAAAATTGAAGACGGCCTTTCTCATCAGGGTCTTATGGGCATTATTCAATAACAGAGCCGTATAACCTGTCGGTCCTTTCATGGTTGAGACGCAGATGACTTTCTTACCTTTTAGAAGACCTTCGGGCATGATATGCCCTTTTTCCTGTTTGAAGGCAAAACCCGAAGCCATCATCCTGTCAATGAATCCCATCAGCATGGCAGGGGGGCGTCCCCACCAGATGGGATAAATAAAGATGACCGTGTCTGCCTGAGTTATTTTCTGTCTGTACAATTCCAGTTCAGGGTCTTTATGCATATCTCTTCTTTTTATCTCACTGTTAAAGATGAGAGCGGGATTAAAATTTTCCCTGTAGAGATCCAGGACGTCAATATTTTTAATATGGGGATTTGAACGCAGCCCTTCCAGGGTAGAATTCAGAAAACTTCTGTTCAGGCTCTCTTCTGAAGGATGGGTAAAGACGATAAGGGTATTCATGGACACTCCTTTTTAGTTATCATATGATAAATATAAGAAAACATTAATTTGTTGTCAATGGATAAGTATTAAAAGATAAGTTTTTAATAAAATTGCATTTGAATATTGTATTTGAAAAGGTTGAGGGTTAATCTATTCCTATTATGACCGAAGATGATGTATTTCAGAGGGTGGCTGCCTTTATTTCCAATATTCATACATTGGAGTCAGACCTGGCACAGCTAATCCAGGATAATGAACTCACCTCTCTGCAGCAGGATCTCTTGCGGATTCTTTATTTTTCGGGTCCCCGGAATCTGAGTTCCCTCAGTACCTGCATGAATATGAATCTTCCCAACAGCAGCAGGGAAGTCAAGCGTCTGAGCGAAGCAGGTCTGATCTTGAAAGAAAACTCTCTTCTGGATAAACGGGTTACCGAATTATCATTGAGCGATTCAGGAAGAAGAAAGGTCGAAGAAGGACTGGAGAAAATGAAAGCCAGCCTCTTTTCCTCCTCGGGTGAGTGGACAACCCGGCGAGTGGAACGGGTGCTCGCCAGCCTGACCATCCTGGAAGAAGAACTTTTCCCTCCCCATACCTAATTCAAGGAGTCTCTATACAATGAAAGCCGCCTGTTATGAACAGTTTCAACAGCCTTTGACTCTCCAGAACCTACCCGAACCATCCCCGGCAGATCACGGTGTCGTGATCAAGGTGGAGGCTTCCGGACTATGCCGGAGCGACTGGCATGGTTGGATGGGTCATGACCCCGATATCAGTCTACCCCATGTTCCGGGTCATGAATTGGCGGGAACCATTGCCGAAACAGGAAAAGAGGTCCGTCACTGGAAGGTGGGAGACCGGGTGACTGTTCCCTTTGTCTGCGCCTGCGGCAGCTGCCCTGAATGTGCGACCGGGAATCAGCAGATCTGTGATCATCAGACCCAGCCGGGATTCACCCATTGGGGCTCCTTTGCCGAATATGTCGCCCTGGATTATGGGGATGTCAACCTTGTGTCCCTGCCTGAGTCCATGGATTATGTGACCGCAGCCAGCCTGGGCTGCCGCTTTGTCACCTCCTTCAGGGCGGTGGTGGATCAGGGACGATTGCGCCCGGGAGAATGGGTGGCTGTCTATGGCTGCGGGGGAGTGGGCCTGTCGGCTATCATGATTGCCAAAGCCCTGGGAGCCCAGGTTGTAGCCATCGATATCGGAGAAGATAAACTGGCTGCCGCCAGGAGCCTGGGAGCCGACCAGCTGATCAATGCCTCTGTTTGTTCCTCTGTGGTAGAGGCTGTAAAGGATGCCAGTCAGGGTGGAGTTCATCTCTCTCTGGATGCCCTGGGCAGCCCTCAGACATGCTTCAATTCAATTTCCGGGCTCCGTAAACGGGGGCGCCATGTCCAGATCGGTCTTATGCTGGCCGAACATAGCCGGCCTGCTCTGCCCATGGATATTGTGATCTCCCGGGAACTGGAAATCCTGGGAAGCCACGGCATACAGGCCCACAGGTATCCCGAGATGCTGGGCATGATTGCCTCGGGCCTTCTGGCCCCCGAAAAACTGGTGGGTTCCAAAATCAGCCTTACAGAATCTTTGACGGCACTGACCGATATGGACAGTTTCAGAGGAACCGGAGTGACAGTGATCGATCGGTTTTATTGATATCCGACTTTCGGCTTTTCCCTGAAATACAATAGTGTGGAGTTTGCCTGTCATGGATCATTCGGGATATACTTTTACATAGTATGAAAGAAAAAACGTATTTCTATATGACTATGGTTATTATGTTCCTCATGCTCTCAGTCATGACACTCCTGATTTTAGAGGGGAAAGTCAGAGAGCGGCAGCGGTTTTCTGTCATGGAGTATGAGAAGCTCATGTATCGATTTTATCAGAACTATCTGGTAGGAGAATCCCTGGATGCTCAGATGATTGATGAAGTTCCGGGGTTTGGTTTATACAATTTTTATGGTGACTCCCTTTACCGGTATGGCAAGGCGGTCAACCATGTTGAAAATGAATATATTCTCCCTTTTTTTAACAGGGAAGAGAAAACCATCGTTGTTGTGAGAGATCTGCTCAATCCCTTTATGCCGGTTTCCAATCCCAAAGAGAGGGCCCTCTTCACAGGGATATACAGTAAAGCATACCAGAATGCACTGAATGAAACAGATGAAACAAAAAAGACAATGATCCGCTATGTCTATATGGTCGTCAGGGATGAGTATGTTTATCGTCTTTTATTCCTGTTCAGAAGTCTACAAATCATATTTACTCTGATTAACATCCTGATTGTGATGCTGATCGGGCGGCTGTATCTCAGAAATATAAAATACAGAAAACTGATTGAGGAGCAGGAGCGGCTGGTCCTGCTGGGAGTCGCATCCCGAACATTGACTCATGAGATCAAAAACCCCCTCAGCAGTATCCGTCTTCAGAGCTCTATCATACAGCGGACGGGATGTGAACTGCATCACAAGGAACTCAGAATCATCAATGAAGAAGTCGAGCGATTATCCCTGCTTTCAGAGCGTGTCGGAGACTTCCTGAGGCATCCGGAAGGGAACCCTGAGATTGTGGATATGTCAGATCTGACTGTAGCCTATGTCGATCGTTTTTCCGGAAGGATCCCGATTCTAAACCGAAAAGACTGTCCTTTCTTACCTGTTCAGATTGATCTGGATCGTTACCGTTCCATTTTGGATAATCTGATTAATAATGCCCTTGAGAGTAAAAGCCCGGAAAAGGATATTACAATCACTCTGGCAAAGCACGGCCATGAAGCCCTCCTTTTGGTTTCTGATAAAGGAATGGGTATCTCCCAGGAACATATGGATAAAATGTTCGATCCCTATTTTACAACAAAATCTAGAGGCTCCGGTGTGGGACTATCCATCGTTCAGAGCTTTGTCAAAGCCGCCGATGGGCAGGTGAATATCCAGTCACAACCGGGGGAAGGAACTCAGGTTTCTATCCGTTTTCCTCTTTGCAGGGGGGACCTCTGAAAATCCTTGTTGTAGATGATGAATCTAATATCCGGAACAGCCTTAAGATCATCCTGGAGCAGGAGGGCTACCGGGTTGACTGTGCTGAAAATGGGTTGTCAGCTCAAAGATTTATGGAGCAGAGTCAATATGATGCGGGTATTTTTGACCTTAAAATGCCCGGAATGTCCGGCTTGGAGTTACTTGAATGGAAGAAGGAATCCTCCCTGAATTTTCCGGTTATCATGATTTCGGCTTTCGGAGAAGTGGAAGATGCAGTGAGAGCATTGAAAACCGGAGCGGAAGATTATGTTGTCAAACCCTTTGATCCTGATGTACTCCTTGAAAAGCTGGCTCTACAGGACAACTTTCACAGCACTTCCCGGGAATTTGAAGAAAGATATGATGGAACTGATCAGGAATTCTTTCTTGGGAAAGGGCCTCTTATGGAGAAGCATTATCATCGCCTGAACAGGATAGCGAAAACCCGGTCTACCGTATTGATTACAGGAGAAAGCGGTGTCGGAAAAGAGGTCTCAGCCAGAATGATACATTCCATGTCCGACCAGTCGGAGAGCCTGTTTCTGGCCATTAATATCGGAGGAATGCCAGAAAACCTGCTGGAAAGTGAACTCTTTGGTTATGAAAAAGGGGCTTTCACAGGAGCGGACAAACAGAAGAAAGGACTTTTTGAACTTGCTTCAGGGGGAACTCTCTTCCTGGATGAGATTGGAGAGATGAATCTCGCCCTCCAGGTCAAAGTATTGAGAGTGCTTCAGGAAAAGCAGTTCCGGCGTTTGGGGGGGCTGGAAACCCAGGCCATTAATGCAAGGATCATAACCGCGACGAACCGCTCTCTGGAAGATATGGTCGAAAAAGGACTGTTCCGGGAAGATCTCTATTATCGATTGAATGTGGCCCGGCTGGAAATCCCTACCCTGAGAGACCGCAAAGAGGATCTGCCCCGGCTTGTCGGGTTTCTTATTGATAAACTGAACACAAAGATGGACCTCCGTATTGAATCTCTTTCCCGTGATGCCTGGTCAGAACTGACTGCCTACTCCTTTCCCGGGAATATCCGAGAGTTGGAAAATATACTGGAACGAGCCATGATTTTTGCCGAGGGGAGTGTCTTGGAGTCAGAAGATCTGGAATTACCTCATACAAACAATTCTCCCCAGACTAAGGATCCGAGACATTCTGGCCTGGCCGGACGCACATTGAAAGACCTGGAAAGAACAACCATTCTTGCGGCTCTTCAAAGATGGGAAGGGAATCGGAGTCAGGCCGCCAGGGAACTGGGTATCTCCCGGCGTACCATTATCAATAAAATCTCCGAATATGGACTGAATGACATATAATATTCTCTCCTGATGTACTGTGCATAATGGGGAAACTGTGAATAAACTGCACACTCTCCTCTCCCCTCTATTTTGGTTCACCCGTGTCTAAAGGTTGTTTTAAGTCCTTAGGATAGTTGGCATGAATATTGCGTTAATAGTCTGAAAATACTTATTCAGGATGTTAGTGCATGAGAAATACTCAAAAAATAATATTATTACTCACTTTTATTTGTATCGGGTTTCCAGCGGTGGCCCAAACACTCTTCCTCACAGAGGACGATTCTGTCAATTTGGCTCTTAAGCAAAATCTGTCGCTTCAAAACTCAAGAATTGACTTGACTCTCTCTCAAGAACAGGAACAGTACAGCTGGAACTATCTGATCCCGGAGATCAAGGCAAGCGCAGGGTTAAGCCGTACTGAACAGCTGTTGAATAATTCCAGCCCTGAAGGCTCCTGGGGAGTTACTGCCGGTTTAGATCTGTCTCAATCTTTGAATCTTTCAAGTTTTTTAGCCCGTTCCAGAGCTCTGTTAAATCTGGAATATCAGAACCTGTCCTATGAGTCCGATTTGAACACACTCAGTCTGAATGTCCGTCAGGAGTTCTACTACCTCCTGGCATACAGCGAAAATCTGGCTCTCCAGCAGAAAAATCTGGACTTGGCCAAAAAAAGGTATGACCAGAGTACTACCAATTTCAAAAACGGGCTGGCATCCAAACTGGATGTCCTGGAAGCCCGGAACTCCTATGAATCTCTGCGGCCCGATTTTACCGATGCAAAAACGTCCTATAACACTCAGCTTATGTCCTTTAACAGACTCCTGGGGCTGGATTTAAATCAGGGAATTGAATTGCAGGGATCTTTGGAACGGACTCCTCTGGATCTGGATGCAGATGCCCTTGTTGAAGAATGCCTGAGTGGACGTCTGGATGTACAGTCGGGACTGAAAAACATTGAGATTCAGGAGTCCCAGTTGAAATCCATTAAATCAGGATACCTCTCTCCTACTCTCAGCCTGGGGGCCAAGTGGACCAATACACAAACAGACCTTTCTTCCGATTCAGCCTGGAATGACAGTGCTCTGTTTTCTCTTCAATTGAGTTTCCCCATTAATAGCTATATCAAGGGATCATCAGAACAGCTGAGTATTTCTGAAACGAAGCTGTCCCTGGAGAAGCTTGAAATTAAGCTTAAGGAAACTCTGGAGGATGGGGCTCAGGAAATCAGGTCTCTCATCATGGAATTGGAAGGCTCTAAAGAAAATATTGAGATAATCCAGGTCAGTGTTCTTCTGGCTCAGGAGAATTATGAAATGGTGGAAGCTGCCTTTCATTCTGGAACTAAAGAGCTTCTGGATGTGGAAGATGCACAGAACAAACTCTTATCAGCCAACTTAAACCTGGTATTAAGCCGCTACAGTTATATAAGCGGTCTACTAAAGCTTGAAAACGCCCTGAACATCCCCTTGCAATAGTCCAGGGAGCCACGAGAAAAATACTTTTAAAAGGAAATATTATGAGTGAAATGGGAAAAAACAAAAAAATGTCTGAAAATAAACTGACCGGATTTATCCTGATCATTTTAATCACTATTGTTCTGGGGGTCCTGGCCTATAGCATCCTGGGAGGTACTCCCGTGGCTGCTACCGGTAAAGGTGGTCCAGCAGGGATGAAAGGACCGGATAAGGGGGCACAAAATGAATCCCTCGTTTATACGGTGCGCTCTGAAAATGTCTCTATGAGTACTTTAAAAAACTATTTGAAGATCAATGGTGATGTGATCGCTGAAAACAGTGTTGATATCTATCCTGATGCTGCAGGTAAACTCACAAAATTGGAGATCTCTTTAGGAAGTTATATTCGCAAAGGACAGATCATTGCCGAAGTTGATCCCTCCCTTCCTGGTCAGATCTATATTGCCAGTCCCGTACGATCCACAATCTCGGGAACCATAACAGATCTGCCTTATAAGGTGGGTGCGACAATTTCGTCCACTTCCGTACCAGTGGCAACCGTAGGGGATCTGACAGATCTGCTCCTGGTCAGTTATATCCCTGAAAAAAAAATGGCTGAAATCGCCCTGGGCCAGAAAGCTGAAATCCAGTTTGAACCTTATGGTCAGGAGATCTTTATGGGAACCGTATCAGAGATCAGCCCCTTGCTGGACCGGTCATCCAGAACCCTGGAAATCCGGATCTCCCTGGATAAGATAGACAAACGTATCAAATCGGGAATGTTCGGATCCGTCCGTCTGTTTACAAAGATCCGCTCTGGTGTTCTGACCATTTCCAACGACAGCATCACCAGTTCGGCTGCAGGAACCTTTGTGTATGTGATCAAGGGTGACAATACAGTGGAACAGCGTTTTTTTGAGACGGGCCTTACTGTTGACAGCGTCACTGAAATCGTCAGCGGACTGACTGATGGTGAACAGGTTGTTACCCGGGGACAGAGCATGCTGCAGAATGGTTCTTCCGTTAAAGTTGCGGAATAAGGAGTTCTTAACTTATGAGTATTACCGAAACCGTTGTTAAACGGCCTATAACAGTTGTTATCATATTTGCCATTTTTATAGGGTTGGCAGCCTTTTTAGTCCCGAATATTCCGGTCGCTCTTTTTCCCGATATGGAAATGCCAGTCATTATGATTAACACCATGTATCCGGGAGCCAGTCCTGAAGATGTGGAAGCCAATATTACCGATGTGCTGGAGAAACAGCTCTCTAATGTGAGTGATCTGGAATCCATTACATCCACCTCTTCAGAAGGTTCCAGCCGAATCAGTATGGAGTTCAGCTACTCAAAAGATCTTGATGACGCGACAAACGATATCAGGGATAAACTGGAAACCCTTGCGGATTCACTGCCTGATGATGCAGAGAGTCCGACTATTTTCAAGATGAACTCTGATAATATGCCTGTCATGACCCTGGCTATTCTGGGGGATCTCTCTCAGAACGAACTCAAAGCTATCGGAGAAGACACGGTTCAGCCCTTGCTGGAACGGGTCAAGGGAGTTGCCAATATTACAGTCCGGGGGGGGCAGGATGAGATTGTTAAGGTCGATGTGTCTCAGAATAGACTGGAAGCATATAATCTGACTCTCACGCAAGTTGCAAACTCCCTGGATAAGCAGAATTATCAATTAGGTGCAGGGAATATTCAGGTCGGGAGTACGGACTATCTGATACGTACAAGTGCAGAATTTGAATCGGTCGAAGAGATAGAAAACGTAGTCGTCGCGACATTCACAGACAGTTATGATTCCCCTGTAAAAGAGGTCCGGCTGAAAGATGTGGCTGATGTATCCATCACAAATGAGGATGAAGAGTCCAGGGTCTATATCAATGGTAGATATGGCGTCACAATCTCCATTCAGAAAGAGTCAGATGCCAACAGCATCTCTGTTTCTGATGAAGTGACAGGAACACTGGAAGAGATTAATAAGGCCCTGCCCGATGGTGTGGATGTAAACGTTTTAACCGACGACTCCTCAACAATCCGCTCCATTATGAATCAGACCTACAAATCTCTCTTTCAGGGAATCATCCTGGCGATGCTGGTTCTCTTCTTCTTTCTGCGGACATGGTCCAGTACAATTATTATTGCCCTATCCATTCCCATTTCCATTTTTATCACCATCCTCTTTATGTACTTTATGGGATTGTCCATCAACCTTTTGACCCTGACGGGGATCATCCTCGGATTGGGGATGGTCGTCGACTGTTCCATCGTTATCATTGAGAATATCTACAGGTTCCGGGAACGTGGCACAAAGCTGAAATCCTCGGCAATCCTGGGCAGCCGGGAGATGATCATGTCCATCACGGCCTCCACATTGACAACAGTTTGCGTTTTTATCCCCATTCTGCTTTTTAGAGACCAGCTGGGGATGATGGGACAGATCTTTGGAGCCATGTCCTATACCATTGTCATCGCTCTTGTTGTCTCTCTTCTGGTCGCTCTGACTCTGGTTCCCTCTCTGTCTGCCAACTATTTGAAAATCTACACAAGGATACAGAAACCTCTTCAAAATAAATATCTACAGAAAACGGACCAGTTTTTTGCCCGGGGATTCGAGAATCTTGATCAGGGCTACAAAAAAATTCTGACCCTCCTGATGAATCATAAAGGAAAGGTTCTGATCCTTGTCGCTTTAGTTTTTGTTCTCTCGGTTCTGCAGTTTTCAAAGATGGGTATTATTATGGCTCCCCCCATGAGTGAGGACTCTATCAGACTCTCTCTGAAGCTTCCATCAGGAACCTCCCTGGATGAAACAGAACAGACCGCCCTGCAGATGGCCAAGATCTTTGATGATAAATACAGCGGTTCTTATGTAAATATGACCGTTACTATCGGAAGCGGAGGGGGATTCAGCAGTACCAGTGAATCCAATGCGGCCAATATCAGAATATCTCTGCCCACTTATCAGGAACAAATCGTGAGTGCAATAGATATGAAAGCTTTTCTACGGGAACACTTCAATGATTTTCCCTCCACCGTTGTCGAATTTGAATCCTTTGGGATGGGGGTTTCCAGTGATACTCCTGTAGATGTTGTCATCCGTTCGGATGATATGGATGCAGCGATGAACACTTCCAATGAAATCAAGGCCCTTATTGAAGACAATCTGCCTTTGATCACAGACCCCTCTACAGACCTGGATAATGGACTGCCCCAGATAGAGGTCCATATTGACCGGGACAGGGCCTATAACCTGGGATTGAACATGTATAATGTCGCCTTTGAAATTGGCGCCAGTATCAATGGACTGACGTCCACTCAGTACCGTATGGGGGGGGAAGAGCTTTCAGTCATTGTGGCCTTAAGAGATAAGGATAAGAGTTCAGTTCCTGATTTGAATAAAATCTTTGTCGTGAACAGCAGCGGAACCCGAATTGCTGTCTCCAATGTTGCCAGTCTTGATAAGTCCATCAGTCCTGTCAGCATTAACCGGGAGGAGCAGGAGAGACTAGTTCATGTCACTGCAGGACTGGCAGATGGCTATACTCTCACTGAGGCACAATCCGCACTGGAAGAGCTGCTGGATAATAAGCTGGTTCTGCCCGATGGAGTCTCTTATAGTATGGGAGGAGGATTCAGTGATATTTCAGATCAGATTCAGAATATGATCATGATCGTAATCATCGCCATCCTGTTGGTATTTGGAGTCATGGCAGCTCAATTTGAATCTTTAAAAGATCCCTTCATTATCCTTATGACCATCCCTTTGATGCTGATTGGTGTTGTTTTGCTCTATAGGGTGACTGGTAACACTTTCAGCATTATGTCAGCTGTCGGACTCGTTGTTCTGGTGGGATTGGTTGTCAATACAGGCATTGTTTTAGTGGATTATACAAATATGCTTCTCAAGAGGGGGTGGGACCTCAAGGAGGCCTGTGTTGAAGCAGCCGGGAACAGGCTGCGACCGATTCTTATGACAACCTTTACAACTATCCTGGGAATGTTTCCCCTTGCCTTTCTGGGGGGGGCTGGAACGGAACAGGTGCAGCCGATTGCTCAGACAATTATAGGAGGGCTGCTGGCCAGTTCAATCATGACCTTGTTTGTAACGCCTCTCCTATTCGCAGTAATGAATAAAAGGAGGTTTTCATGATTCGATTGGAAATTATAGCAAACAATACAGTAGAGGAAGACATCATCGAGGCCATGGAACATATTGATAAAGGGTTTTATTATTCAAAGATAAATTCTGTCCATGGCAGAGGGAAATCTGATCCCCGGTGGGGAGATGCTGTCTGGCCCGAAGAGAACTTCATCTTTATTGTATTCTGCGAGGATGACAAGGCTCTGGAGTTTGTAAAGGCAATTAATAAGGTCAAAGAGCGGTTTGACCGGGAGGGGATCAAGGTTTTTGCCATTCCCTTTCAATCTCCCATAGAAATTTAATACTCCTGCGGATTAAGGTTTGAATTTATACAATGAACTCTGGGATAATCTCATTTTTTGAGATTATCCCTTTTTCCTTGATCCTAGATCATCGGTTCTACGGTTCCGAACAAGTGGGGACGCCGGCTGAGCAGGGTCTCAAGGAGTTTGTAAAACCTCTCTTTGTCCCGGTCTCCCCTGGAATCATCAACAATACATCCATCATTCAGAGGAATCTGTCTCACAGTCCCTTTAAACCTGATCCTGACCGTCTCTCCTGGATTATGACTGTTCTCAAAATCTTCCATTTCACTGAATATGGTGGGTTTATCCATATAGGGATGCCCCTCCCAGGGGCAGAAATGACCGCAGTCCCCGCATTCATTGCAGTAGGCATCAATGTGAATGATCTGATAGGGGTCGTTGAAGAGACCCAGATCTCCCACCGGAAAGGCGATGTTGGACCTGTTGGGGCAGACATCCACACATTTGTTACAGACATAATTGCATTCAAGGCAGCGGGTCAGCTCGGTGTCTCCGAACTGGATAATGTCGCTGTAGGTTCTGGCATCGGGTTTCTTGAAGATGTACCCTTTCTTGTCCTGGATCTCCTCCTCCCTTTTCTGCGGGTCAACAAAAGGCAGGATTTCATTCCTGGACCACGATTGATCTTCCTTTCGGGTGATGGCATCCGCAGTTCTTCGCCCTTCGGCTATGCATCTTACAATTGTTGATGCCCCGGTCCGGCTGTCTCCGCTGAGATACACATTATCGATATTGGTTTCACCATTGTCTCCTGTAATGACCAGGCCCCATGGGGTGGTTTCCAATCCGATCTCTTTCATCTGGATCTCATCCGGATCATCTCCGATGGCATAAATCAATGTATCGATTTTCATCATTTCAATATGGTCTGTCGCGATGGGACGCCTCCGGCCTGAATCGTCTTTTTCGCCCAGTTTCATGACACGGAGG
>NZ_JAQIBL010000239.1 GCF_027859075.1 Oceanispirochaeta sp.
CACGGCTGATAGTATTACTGATGATTCAAAATTAGCCGCAGGGTGGGTTCTACGAGAGTGCTAAAAAGCACTCTCGTGGTTTATACCCAAAGGCCGAAGGGGGTGGTTTGCTTAGTCAAGGCCTAAGGGTGTCGAGGCCGAAGGGTGACAAAATTGTATTAGTAAATTCTACTGGACAACCTATTGTTTTAATAAGTGCTACTGATCATCGTAAGGGTTATCCTGGAGGACTGCCAGAGTTTCCACAGGAATGGTCTGATTATTATAAGTCGCAAAAGCCCTGATTAAATTAAACAGTGCCATAAGGGCGATGATGAAGAAGACCAATTTTCTCATTTGAAAGAACCTCCTGAAGCGGATAAGCCTGTGGACTGACTTCTAATCGACAATAGTCATGTTAATGCAGATAGTCCATAGGATCAACACTTTTTTTAGCTTTAAACAGTGAAAAATGGAGATGTGTACTAGGCGCATATCCAGTTTTCCCGACTTTCCCTATCACTACACCCTGTAATACTTTATCATTTTTCATAACAGAGATTTCACTCAAGTGAGCATAGAGACTTTTATAACCGTTTCTGTGATCAAGAACAATGAAATTTCCATAGGAATTATTGAAACCTGCGGAAATGACGGTACCACCAAAAGATGCCTCTACGGGATCTCCTAAATTCCCCTTGATATCAATGCCGTTATGAAAAGATTCAATCTGAGTCATGGGATCTCTATAGGCCCCAAAAGGCCTCAGCATTCTTCCCTTGATTGGAAAGATATACAGTTGACCCGTTCTGCTTCTGATTTCTTCATCACTCAGTGCAGTATCGGGTAAAAAGAGTTCCTGTTCGGGAGTGACCGTCAGAAGACCATCAATGATGGGAATAAAGGGGTTATATCTGACAACCTGGTTTATATCAAGATGGTATTCATCAATCAGAGAATCCAGAGTTTCTCCTCTTTTCACCTGATATAGAATCCCATCTGTTTCCGGAAGAATAAGTATATCTCCTTCCTTGACATGACGGATGCTTTCCAGTTTGTTGAAGCTGATAATGGTACTGATGCTGACAAAATAGCGTTGACTGAGAGAAGAAAGTCTATCCACTTCGGTCATTATATATTTTTGATGAGGCACATCCCAGAGAATGAGTCTTTTGTCATCGGCCAGTGATGGAAGAGTGATTGACGTTTCGGCTCTTAATGTTTTTATTTCTACTTCAGCGTTATCACCGTCTCCCGGGAGAGACAGATTCCGTAGATTTCCAAAGTAGAAGGTTTGCTTATAGGGAAGATCTGTACCCAGTACAAAGAAAAACAAGCAGGAGGAAAACAGAAATACAGACATAAAAGGGCTGATGATGGAAAATAAACTACTTATTTCTTCCTCTCCCCTTGAAAGAGTCCTGTATACCTCTGGAGAGGCCTGAGTTGTTTTTCTGTACTTTTTCTTCAGCAAGGACGGGTTAAAGTCCTGCCGATTGGCTGTGACAATCATAATTCTCTACTCGAATATATCGACAAAACAGAAGGGGTATATTAATATAAGTTGAAATATGAATCACAAAACAATTGTTCACAATGGAGGGATAGCAGCAGCAGTACTGGCGGCAGCTGTTATATGGTTCTCCTGTTTCGATATTCTGCAGGTGCAGGAAATATCCATGGAGCCAGAAATTCACCATGGTCAGACTATCCTGGTGAACAAGATTGCCTATCGCTTTCCTCTGCTCAACAAAAAAGGACCTTCAGCAGAGGATGTTATTGTTTTCAAGAATCCCTACGATCACCAGCTGGTTGTAAAACGATGCCGCCTTATCCCGGGAGACCTCATCAATATTGATGAGACAGGATGGCTCCTTGTAGGGAAAGAGCGGTATTTTTTAACTGACAGGCAGAGAGAGTTACTGTCGGGAATTGAGAGAATACCCGAGGACACGGTATTGGTACTGGGAGATAATTCCTTCCATTCCGTCGACTCCAGAGATTACGGCTGTGTTTCCATTGGAACCATAAGGGGAAAAGTTATCAACATTTTCGGAGGAAAAAACAGCCATTGATCACCGGAAATAAACGCTTCCGCATATTCCTCACCATACTCCTTGCTGTTACGTTCATACTGGTACTTCAGTATGCTCGGATCATGTTAATCAGCCCTCCTCTCAGCCCTCTGGATACCCCGAGTTTTCCAGAGCTTCAACGGGGGGAGATATATGACAGAAACGGGAAACTCATGGCGATACAGACCAGGCTGGATTCGGTGACCGCCTGGATTCCCGAGATCAAAGACAACGACAGAACGGCAGCTCTCCTTGCAGACGCCCTGTCACTGGACCGGGAAGATCTGAAAGTCCGCTTCAATGATGCTTCCCGTCAGGGATTTCTCTATATCAAGAGGCAGGTTTCACCCACTGAATCCAAGTTAGTCAATGAAATGATTCAGTCTGGAACCCTCCCGGGAATACGTCTGGAACCGGATCAGGGACGCAGTTATCCCGAAAAAGATCTTGCCGCTCATATCATAGGGTATGTGGGAACCGACAATATCGGCCTGGATGGAATCGAATACACATTCAACCAGGTCCTTGCCCCCCCTGAAATCAGTACAAACGATGATGAGATCCTCTATGGGAACGACATATTCCTGACGATTGATCTGAACACCCAATATATTACCGAACAGATTGCCCGCCGGGCCATGGAAGAACATCAACCCGAAGGAATGATGATTCTTGTGATGGGAGCCCAGACAGGAGAGTTGTACAGCTTTGTATCCCTGCCCTCATTTGATCCTAATAATTTTTCTAAATACAGCGCAGCTCAGCGGAATAACCTTCCCGTCACCTTGACCTACGAACCTGGTTCTGTCATGAAGATTTTTTCATTATCCAGTTTTATGCAGCTGGGAGGGATCAGGCCGGATGACATTTTTGATACCCGGGGAGGCTATTTTCCCGAAATATTTCAAAAGTATAAAATATCACCCATCACCGACCTGGGAGCCTATGGAGTACTGGATACGACTGGTGTGCTGATCCACTCCAGTAATGTGGGTACCGCGCTTGCCTCAGACAGTGTGGGGCAGAAAGAGTATTACAATATGCTTAAGAACTTCGGCTTCGGAGGCAAGACAGGCATTCCTCTGCCCGGCGAATCCAGCGGGATTCTCTCAGACCCGTCAAAATGGTCAGTCCGGTCAAAACCGACCCTGGCTATTGGCCAGGAAATCGGTGTGTCCGCCATGCAAATGATCACAGCAGCCACTGTTTTTGCCAACGGCGGGGAACTTCTAAGACCCAGAATAGTAAAAAAGGTTGTTTCTTCTTCGGGAGAGGTCATCAAGGAGTATAAAAGGGAAGCCGTCAGAGAGGTTCTGTCACCTGAGGTGGCCGAGAGTATGCTTCTGATGATGGAGCAGGTTGTCTCCTCTCCAGAAGGTACTGTGCGGAGAGCCCAGGTACCGGGTTTAAGGATTTCAGGAAAATCAGGAACCGCCCAGAGGATTGATCCCGAAACAGGAACCTATTCCGATACAGATTATATGTCTTCTGTCCTGGCCCTCTTTCCAACGGAAGATCCGAAACTCATTGTGTATGTCATTCTTCAGTTCCCCAAGGGCCGGAGCATTTATGGAGGCCGGATAGCCTCACCCATCGTTAAGGAACTCGCAGAGAGCCTGTCTCCCTACTACGGTATACCCATCGAAGGCAATCTGCTTCTCAAACATGACGGCCGTGTCCGTCTATCCACACCCCGTAATGTGGCTCTGGGATCAGAACTACCAGATTTTACGGGATTCTCCAAGAGAGAAGTGATGGCGGCTCTGGAAGGCAGCTCCATCCCCCTGAATCTGAAAGGAGAGGGATGGGTAGTCTTCCAATTCCCACCTGCCGGAGAGATCATCGACGATACAACAACAATGTTCCTGGAATTCAAATGAGTTTTTATCAAAAAAACAGGGATCTTCTGGTCTCTCTCTTCCCTGGAATCTCTGACAAACTGAATAATCCATCTTTAGATTCCCCCCCTGCCCTTGTTGTTGAGACAGTGGAAACGAAGGATGGTCAGATAAGCATCCGCAGGGAGAAAGGGACCTGGCTTCACTCCACTCACTCCCCCTTGAGGGAAGCCTCCCGGCTGATTCAAAACAGCATTCCCGGGACCTGCCCCTTCTGCATTTTTTATGGCTTCGGCCTGGCCTATCATCTGGACATATTTATCAGCCGTCACAGGGGAGTCCCTTTTGCCGTTGTTGAACCGGATGTTGCCTTATTCAATTACTGCCTGGGCCTCAGAGATTTTTCTTCTGTTTTTCAGTCTCCCGGTTTTTCTCTGGCATTAGGTGCACCAGCTGAAGCCATGCCGGCGCTGCTGGAGGGAAAACCTTACAAGGATATTCAGATCTGTATGCTCCGCTCTGTCGTAGAGAATAACCGGGAATACTTTAAACTCTGCGATAGAACGGTACAGGAGTATTTCTCCAGAAAAGAGATCAATGCGAACACCCTGAATAAGTTCAGCCGTCTGTGGGTCAGCAATATCTGCAGAAATCTCCCTCTCACCGTCAGGATTCCCGGAGTGTGGACCCTGAAAGAAAGGTTCAAAGGCATTCCCGCCCTGTTACTGGCGGCCGGCCCCACCCTGGAAGAAACCCTGCCTCTTCTGCCGGAATTGAGAAAACGGATGCTTCTTGTTTGTGTGGATACAGCCCTCAAGGCCTGCCTCAGACGGGGAATTGAACCTGACTTTCTGATCCTCACGGATCCTCAGTACTGGAATTCACGGCATATGGACCGCTGCAGGACCCGGAAAACAATCCTGATCAGTGATGTATCGACCTACCCGGCTCCGCTCTGGGCGTTCGAAGGCAGGGTCTTCTTCTGCTCCACTCCCTTTCCTCTGGGTCAATTCTTTGAATCCAGAACCGAAATTAAGGGAAAACTGAAATCCGGAGGGTCCGTGTCTACGGCAGCCTGGGATTTTATCCGTCACTGCGGCGGCAGGGAGATTTACTGTGCTGGCCTGGATCTCTCCTTTCCCGATGGAGAGACCCACTATAGAGGCAGCACCTTTGAAGAGAGGATTCACGGATTCAGCGAAAGGACCTCTCCGGTAGAAACTGGAAGCTGGCTGGCCCTGATGGGTGGCAATCCTTACCAGGGGAAAAATCATCTGGGAGAACCGGTTCTGACAGATCAAAGGATGAAAATTTACATTCATTGGTTTGAAGAGCAGATGGCCTGTTTTTCGGATGTCCGGACACAGCAGTTATCCCCGAGAAGCATTGCCCTGAAGGGATTGGGATGGGAGGATTCGGAACGACTCCTCTCCCTCCCGGAGATCAGGGAAACAAAAATTAATAAAAAATTGGATGATCTTTCCAATATCACCAGCGGCGTGACCGAGGAAGATCTCAAGAACTCCCATTCTCAGCTTATTACCGAACTGGAGGATCTGATTGCCCTCACGGCGAAAGGAAGCAGGATATCAAAGAACCTTTTGGAGTCTGGAATTACTCCGGGAGATCTGGATGAGCTGAATCAGATTGATCAGGCCATTTTAAACCGGGAAAGCAGAGAAATGGCTGGTTTTATACTGGCTCCTATCCTGGAAGAGCAAATTGGGGGAACCAGAACAGATTCAACGGAAAAAGAGGTCCTGACCCGCTCTTTAAAGCTCTATACCGAACTGAATACCAGCCTTGTTTTTCACCGTGATCAGATTATCAGAATAGATTTATAATAATCAGGGCTGAATTTCAAGATCACTTTTACCCGTTACTGGTCTATGCAGTTCCTAAAAATTTACCTGCTTCTTGGAATATTTGTATCCATAATATCCTGTCAAAAATCTCCCGGCGAAAAAACCTATTCCGAGTATGCCCGAGCCCTGCAATACTACTATCAAGGCTACATATCAGAGGCTGAGGGCCTCTTTGCGGAAATACAGAATGAGTTCCCCCATTTTTATCAGAACACCAGGATGTACGCCAAATGCCTGTATTATCAGGGAAAACAGGAGCAGGCGGCAAAGTTCTGGATGATTCTGCAGGAAGAAAATGAAATGGATATTGACAGCATTAAATGTCTGACCTCCTATTTAGTTCAAAAAGGCCGCTCAGTCGATGCAATACCCCTTTTAAGAACAGGACTATCACAATCGTCTCAGGACCCGATGCTCCTCTACCTGATGGCGCAGTGCAGATGTCTGGAGGGAGATGTGTCTCAGGGATTGTCCCTTCTTCTTTCGGCAGTCACTGAAATGGAAAGACAGGTTGTTATTCCCCTGGAACTGGCCCGTGTCTACCACAGTTTTGGTTTTACCAAAGAAGCCCGGGATGTTCTGGAGAGGTATTCTGAATACCTGGGAGAAGATCATCCCCTCCGGCCGGCGCTGACCGAATTAAGCTCATCCCTTGAAACAGGGATTCAACAGGAATAAAAAACCCGTCCAAGCCGGACGGGTTTTCAATTTTTGCAGAACATACACTATTTTATAACAAATCTGAAAAACCGTTTTTTTCCTGCCTTCAGTATGATTTCCTTCTCGCCGCCTTCTTCCACAACAAAAGAAGTGTCAATCCGGGCATCCACATCGGTCATCTTATCACCGTTTACGGCGGCTCCATTCTGACTGACCAACCGGCGTGCCTCACTTTTTGAGCTGCTGAGTCCGGATAAGACGTAAAAGTCCAGAATATTGAATCCCTTTTCTATTTCAGAAGCGGCCAGATCGACTGTGGGCATCCCCGACTTGTCCTGGACTCCGACCGTACTGAAAGCCGCTTTGGCCCCTTCCAGTGCTTTTTCGGCTTCTTCCTTTCCATGAATAATCTTTGTCAGTTCAAAGGCCAGAATCTCCTTGGCTTTGTTTATCTCCTGATCTTTGAGAGATCCTAGACGCCTGCATTCTTCCACAGGCAGGAATGTAAAGAGGAGGAGGAATTTCTCGACATCCGCGTCGGCCACATTCCTCCAATATTGGAAAAAATCGTAGATGGATGTCATTTCGGGATCAAGAAAAAGGGCTCCCTTCTCTGTTTTTCCCATTTTTTTGCCATCCGAACGTGTCACAAGAGGAAAGGTCAAACCAAGAGCCTCTCCGCCGTCCACCCGTCGGATCAGCTCCATCCCGGCCACAATATTGCCCCACTGATCGTCACCGCCGATCTGGAGAATACAGTTCTCCCGGCGGTACAGTTCCAGAAAGTCATAAGATTGAAGGAGCTGATAGTTAAACTCAATAAAGGACAGCCCCTTCTCCAGTCTTTTTTTATAGGCCTCAAAGGTCAGCATACGATTGACCGAGAAATGCCGGCCGATGTCCCTGAGAAAATCGATATAATTCAAGGAAGCCAGCCAGTCGGCGTTATCTACCAGTTTCGACTTACCATCATCAAAGCTGATAAACTGGGCAATCTGCTTCTTTAACCGTTCCGCATTGTCCTTGATCTGATCAATGGTGAGCATTTTCCGCATATCGCTCTTTCCCGAAGGATCTCCGATTCGGGCGGTTCCGCCTCCCACCAGAATGATGGGCTCATGCCCTGCCTGCTGCAGGTGATGCATGGCAAAAAGGGGAATAGTATGACCGATGTGCATGGAAGGGCCCGTCGGGTCCACTCCCACATAGATACGAACCGGTCCCTCATCAAGTTTTTTATTGAGCAGATCGACGTCTGTACACTGTTTGAAAAATCCTCTCTCTTTGAGAGTGGCGAGTGCCGCATTCATAATAATTATACCCTCTTGTACTTCTTCATTTCTTCTTTGAGTCTGGCTGCCAGACCTTCCCGGGGAACACGAATCTGCTCCATAGAATCACGGAATCGGATGGTCACGTCATTGTTGTCTTTGCTGTCATAGTCCACAGTGATACAGAAAGGGGTACCGATCTCATCCTGTCTTCTATAACGTCTGCCAATGGCTCCTGACTGATCATAGAAACAGTTGAAATCTTCGGAAAGTTCCTTCTGAATATCCTTGGCCAATTCTGCCAGACCATCTTTTTTCACAAGAGGGAGGACCGCCGCCTTGATGGGTGCCACATTGGGATGCAGATGGAGGACGGTTCTAATATCAGGATTCCCGTTTTTATCTTCTCCGATGGTTTCTTCATGGTAAGCATCCATCAGACAAACCAATACCGATCTGGTCAGACCTGCTGATGTTTCGATGACATAGGGGATATAGCGTTCATTCGTATGAGGATCCAGGTAGTTGATTTCTTTACCACAGTATTCACCGTGACGTCTCAGGTCAAAGTCTGTCCTGTTGTGAATCCCTTCCTGTTCTTCCCATCCAAAGGGATACTTGTATTCCACATCGTAGGCATCTTTGGCATAGTGGGCGAGTTCTCCAGGACCATGCTGATGAAAGTGAAGATTTTCAGGGAGAACACCCAGCTGCTGGGTGTAATAATTCATTCTCTGCTCTTTCCAGTATTCGAACCATTTGTCGTCATCACCGGGTTTCACGAAAAACTGCATTTCCATCTGCTCAAACTCACAGGTTCTGAATATAAAGTTCTTTGTTGTGATTTCATTTCTGAAGGCCTTGCCAACCTGGGCGATGCCAAAGGGAATCTGCACACGGCTTGTGTCAACCACATTCTTGAAATTCACAAAAATACCCTGGGCTGTTTCGGGTCTGAGGTAGACGATGGAACCTGAATCGGCGACCGGTCCCAGATGAGTTGAAAACATGAGGTTGAACTGGCGGGGCTCTGTTAGCTCACCACCGCATTCAGGACATTTTTTACTTTCAATGACTTCGGGAGTCAGCTTGTCTTCCCGGAATCTGGTCTTGCACTGCTTGCAGTCAACAAGGGGATCCGAAAAATTTTCGACATGTCCCGAGGCTTCCCAGGTTTTAGGGTGCATCATGATGGCCGCATCCAGCCCCACGATATTTTCCTGGAGACGTGTCATTTCCCGCCACCAGATTTCCTGAATGTTCTTTTTCAGTTCCACACCGAGAGGACCGTAATCCCAGGTGGCCGAGAGGCCACCATAAATTTCACTGGAGGGATAGACAAAACCTCTTCTCTTGGCGAGGGAGACTATTTTCTCCATGGACGCACCGAACTTGTTGCTGATCTGATTTGTTTTCTTTTCTTTGGCCATTTTTTTTCCTTTCTTCCTAGTACCAGTTATGATTTACAGGCCTGGTGTTTTTCCCGCTCAGGGCCGAAGGGTCATAAGGATCTGCTCTTTCAAAGCATTTAATCTCTGTATTGCCTTCTCAACCCCCAGGAGTCTTATGGACTCAAACAAGGGAGGAGAGATATTTGTACCGGTAACGGCAACACGGACAGGCTGCATGACCTGTCCCATTTTCAACCCCATTTCCTGGGATAAATTATAAAAGGCCTGTTCGTTCTCTTCCTGACTGCGGCTTTTAAACCCTTCCAGAAGGGCCGCGGCGGCGTCCAGGACAGCAGGAATCTGTGACAGCTCCATCTTCTTGGGCAGAGCATCTTCGCAGTTATAGCTTTCAAGATCCTTGTATAGGAATCTAATCATTTCTGAAACATCAGTTGTAAACTTTAAGCGTTCCTGCACCAGGGGAAAGGCTCCGTCCAATATGGCCGTCTCTTCTTCTGTCATAGGATACGAAACAATACCGTCTTTCTGAAGAATGGGAATAAGAAGCTCCAGAAGGGATTCTTTACTTTTCATACGAATGTACTGACCGTTGAACCATTCCAGTTTTTTATAGTCAAATACGGCTGGAGCCTTATTTATTCTTTCCATAGAAAAGAGTTGTTCCAGATCTTCCCTGGTAAAAAACTCTCTGGAATCATCAAAGGACCAACCCAATAGAGAGATATAATTTATGATGGCCTCGGGGAGATAACCGGTCTTTCTAAAATCAACAAGAGAGGTTGAACCATGCCGTTTGGAAAGTTTTGATCCATCTTTTCCCATCACCAGGGGAAGATGACAGTATTTAGGGGGAGTCCAGCCGAAGGCTTCATACAGGATGACATGAAGTGGTCCTGAGGGTATCCACTCCTGGGCTCTCATAATATGAGTGATTTCCATCCTATGGTCATCGATTACATTTGCCAGGTGATATGTGGGAAAACCATCCGTTTTCACAATAACCGGATCCGGACTGACGTCACTGTTTTTCCGGGTAATGTCCCCCATAACTTCATCGTGGAAGGTCGTTTTCCCTTCAAGGGGAACCTTCAGACGGAGAACACAGGATTCACCCGCTTCTTTCCGTGCAAGAGCTTCGGCAGGGTCCAGGTCCCGGCAGTGACGATCATATCCCTGAACACTGGACTTATTTTTTTTCTGCTCTTCCCTTACGGATTCCAGTCGTTCAGAACTGCAGAAGCAGTAGTATGCCTTATCGGTTTTCAATAGTTTCTGAGCATAATCCTGGTAGATATCAAAACGTTTGGACTGCTGATAGGGACCGAACTCACCTTTGCCGGGGCCCTCATCCCAGGGGATATCCAGCCAGTCCAGGGTATCATAGAGATCCTGAAGAGCTTCATCGTTGTACCGTTCCTGGTCAGTATCCTCGATTCGGAGTATAAAAGAGCCGCCATTGGCTTTTGCAAAAAAGTAATTAAAAAGCGCCGTTCTGACTCCACCGATGTGCTGTAAACCGGTGGGTGACGGAGCATATCGAACACGCACTGACATGGTAATTCCTTAGCCTTAGAGATTGGATTATTATACTCCCCAGTCCAGAGCGAGTAAACTACCCCCTCCGGTCATAAGCATGTATGAGACCAAGAATGCTCTGCATCTCAGACAGAGTCATTGATCGTCAAAAAAAAGTATCTAATTAAAAAAACCCGTTCCGAAGAACAGGCTCTGATATAAAATTAAAAATTTATTTTACTCCCTAGCACTGGTAGCGGGATTCTGGTTTACCAGATTATCGACTTCACTTTGAATCGTCTGAGACTTCTGAATAGACTCATCCATGCCGGCACCCTCATCCCTGGTATAGCTGATACTGGCATTCAAGTGAGCAATACGAGTATTATTCTTTTTAGTCTGAACAATATTTCTGTTGATATAGCGAATATTTTTTTCTACTGATAGATTATGGAGTTTTATCTGGGCATTCAATTCTTGATTTTTCTGTTCAAGAGCATATCGCTGGGATCTGTTGGTAGAAATTTGAGAGTTCAGCCTGGCTTTCATATCTGCATCATTAACACTCTGCATGATGCTGTACAGTTCACCAGCCTGACTGCTGATCTTTCCCTGAGTAACGAAAATATTTCTTTTAAGACCTTCCATCGCCTCAATTTCATTACGGAGAGTGGTGTTTTCTGATTCATACTGGCTGTTTTCATCTGACATGGCACTGTTTTCTTCAGTCAATGCATCAATTTCTGCCTGTGCTGAAGGAATATCGACGGCTTCGGGTGAAGTCTGGGCAAAAATGGTTCCTGTCGATAAAACAAGTACCATAAGAAATAAGAGGGATTTACGCATTCGGATGCTCCTGAAACTAATCTTTTTTTATATTTAACTAAAATTATAACTGACAAAATCAAACCTTACAAGATTAAAAATTATCAATTACTCTTGAATGTAGGTTTCAAAGAAGCTTTCCAGCCTGTTTGCCACCAGAGACAGAACTTCCAGATCCGGAAGAAAAACCATTCTAAAATGATCCGGTTCTTTCCAGTTAAATCCTGTACCCTGCACAAGGAGAGTTCTGGTTTCTGTAAGGATGTCATATATCAGCTTTTCATCATTATGAACATTGAATTTCCCTGCATCGATCTTTGGGAACATATAGAGGGCTCCCTGGGGTTTGACACAGCTGATTCCGGGTATGGATATGAGCTTTTCATAAAAAAAATCCCGTTGGTTTCGCAGCCGGCCGCCCGGAGCCACAAGATCCTTGATGCTCTGATATCCACCCAGGGCTGTTTGTATACCCAACTGAGCCGGAACATTGCTGCACAACCTCATATTCGACAGAATATCCAGCCCCTCAATATAATCTGAGGCGATTTTCCTGTTTCCGCTGAGAATCATCCATCCTGCCCGGAATCCTGCGGCTCTGTAAGATTTACTCAAACCGTTGAAAGTAACAATTAAAATATCGTCAGCCAAAGAGGCCATGGGAATATGAACTGAATCGTCATAGAGGATTTTGTCATATATTTCATCCGAAAAAATAATAAGGTCATGTTCACGGGCAATTTCAATGATGGCTTCCAGGATTTCTCTGGGATAGACGCTTCCTGTCGGGTTATTGGGGTTGATAACAACAATCCCCCGGGTATTCTCATTAATCTTACTCTTAATATCATCCAGATCGGGATACCAGAGCGCCTGTTCATCACAGGTATAGTGGACTGCTTTTCCACCGGCCAATACGGATGCCGCAGTCCAGAGAGGATAATCGGGCATGGGAATAAGGATCTCATCACCGTTATTGAGAAGACCGTGCATGGCCATGGAGATGAGTTCGCTGACACCATTTCCCAGATAGATATCGTCGGTGTCCACACCCTGAATCCCCAGCCGCTGACATTCGTGCATCACAGCCTTTCGGGCAGAGAAGACACCCTTTGAATCGGAATATCCCTGAGCCTCCAGTAGATTCAGAATGATATCGTGCCGGATTTCATCAGGAGCATCGAATCCGAAGACCCCGGGATTCCCTGTATTCAGTTTGAGAATTCTATACCCTTCCTCTTCCAATCTCATAGCTTCTTTCAGCACAGGACCGCGTATGTCATAACACACATTGTCCAATTTATGAGACTTCTTGATCAACATTGTTCAGATCCTTTATTTGTTTTCAGAAACACTGCCATACAGCCAACTCTGACTGTCATCCAGAATACTGGAGAGCAGCAGAACCACAATATTATTGTTTTTACTCTTGTGAACTTCTTTCTGAAGGCTATTTCTATCAGGAAATTTTTTCAGAAAATCCTGTTTATTCCGTTCCTGGACCTCATCATAATCATTTCCTGAGATTGTGGAGACAAGATACATGGACAAAAGGCGCAGGATAGAGTCTTTGTCCTGAGAAGACAGATCAGACAGATAGGGATTAGCTTCCTCCAGTTCTTTACCGGACAGAAGTAAAAATGAATAACACCACTGCAGCCAGGGCAGATCCCTGGGGGCTCCCCGGTTGATACACTCCCTAAAAAAGGCCTTGCCCTCTTCTTTATTCTGATTCAGAAGGTAGGGTATTCCCAGCATGGCTCCATAACGGCCCAGCAGATTCGGCTTTTTATCTCCAATTTCTTTTTCCAGCCGGATGATCTTGTCCAGGTTGGAAATAGTGAGAGATGTGTTGATCATCATTCTGATATTTCGTGAGCTTAATTTCTTCTTTTCGTATACTTCATTTTCAAGATAAGCGGTCAGTCCGGGCCAATCTTCCTTCTCCAGGAGAGAAAACATTTTCCAGTTGATCATGAAATAGGCATCAAGTACCGATATAAAAAGTAAAAAGATCAGGGCAAGAAACCAGTTTTCTACCCAGAATATGCGAGTATATTCTCCGCCGAGAATAAATAACGGCATTAAAGCTATAAAAAGGAATGAAAACAGGATGATTCCGTTAAACAGGAAAAAAATGGTTTTAAACTTCATCAATGTTGCTCCTATAATAAAAAATAGTGTAAATTATATCCAGAATGGGGTCAACTAAGTTGGAAAATGATCAAAAGATGAACAACATTGAAACCAGAAGCCTGAAACAGGGAATGTACTTTGAATCTCCAGTATTCCTCGATGAAGGTTATGTATTGCTTACTCCGGAAACGCCTGTCTCTGAAATGCTGTTGAAAAGCCTGATTGCATGGGGTTTCACGACTCTGTTAACCGAAGGTTCTCCCATCGGTAGGGAAACTCCCACTCAAGGCGGTCCGACCTCCAATGTGCAAACTGCCACTCTGGATCAGAATGTAAAAGAAAAGGAAGGTCTGAGCAGGGCCCGAAAATTTTTTATGGAAATGTACCGTTTCACTGATAAGATATTCTCCAGATTCAAGGATGACAATATCCTGAATCTGAATGCCATGACAGAAGAAATAAAAAAAGCCATCACCATGATCAGGGAAAATGACAAGTATGTCCTGCGTTTTCAGGAAATAGTACCACATGAAGGCAGTGAGTACATGATCAACCATTCTGTTAAATCAACGATCCTGGCACTGACTATCGGTGAAAGGCTGAAAATGCCAAATCATAAACTCATAGAACTGGGAATTGCTTCCCTCCTTCATGAAGTAGGAATGCTCCAAATTCCGAGCAGAATCTACGATAAGGAAGGAGCCCTGTCCGAAGGCGAGAAAAAATTGATCAATGCCCATACCCTTCTCGGGTTCAGGTCTCTAAGAGATTTCTCTCTTCCCAGAGACATCCTGTTAGGAGTTCTGGAGCACCATGAAAGGACTGATGGTTCCGGTTACCCTCAGGGTCTTTCTACGGCTCGGATTTCACAGTTTGGTAAAATCATAGCCGTTGCCTGTTCTTATGACGCTCAAATTTCAAATAGACCATTCAGATCCGGACGGGACGCCCATACAAGTTTGACCGGTATGCTGAGAGAGATGCGTTCCCATTATGATGAAGACGTGATGAAGGCTCTGCTGGGTATTCTTTCCATCTATCCTCTAGGCAGTTATATAACACTGAAAAACGGATATACCGGAATCGTAACCGAGACAAACAATGCAGATTTTCGTTATCCCACAGTCAAAATACTATTGGACAAAAATAAAAACATCCTTCAGGATCAACCTTCGGTACAAACCAGTGAGGCCGGAGAGATGAAGATAGTTTCCGTGCTGAACAATTCTGAGATTGAAAATATCAAGGCCCTTTTACAGACTAAAACCTGATAATCCTTGACAGAGACAACCTGGCCCTTTATTTTTGTTTTGTTCCCCTCCACATAAGAGCGGGTATACCCTAGCCTAAGAGAGTGAAACATGTCCCGGAATATAAAAAAACTACTGAATAAATACCTGTCAATGTCAGCAGAGCATCCTGAAAAAGAGGAACTGACTCTCATCCTTCAAAAAAGGATTTTCTCCCCGGCCCTGCTGGCAGGTTCTGATTTCCTTTCCCTGGATCATCCTCTGAAAAAAGAGGCCATCATCCTATCTGATGCTTTTGAAGCTCTGACAAATGGTATGATCAATGATGAAATCCTCAAAGAATTATCCACGATTCCCCCTGTATCTCTGATGTATCAGTGGAAAATCCTTATCCAGGCTATTTCTGCCTACTATTCAGGCGATTTGGACAGCTGTCTGACACTTATTGGGACTATCCCCGAAGAAATGGCTCCCGCAGCCTTTAAGTCTCTCTTTCAATCCCTCTTAATAGAAGAGTCTCCCAGCTCTCCCTGGTACAGCCTGACAAGGTCTATTGTCGAGGATAATGATGAACTCCGGGATTCACTGGATCTCATCAGAGACTCCACGGAGAGCGAAGAGATTCTGTTGGATACGGCGGGAATGATTATCACTTATATCAACCGGGATGATCCTGGAACCGCCGAGAAAATAATGATCTGGTGCCTGGAGCACTTGCAGGAATCAGACATTCTTTCGGAAAAAGCAATTACAAAGGTCAAAAAGCTCTTTGGAGATCAGCAGGGCTACAGACTGGCTGCTCTCACATCCTTGAGCTTTGATCCGGATAGAAGCCTCATATACTGGATTCATTCCCTGATGGCCTATCTTGAACAGAGGAATACAGATATCAGCTTTGTGACGGCCTATTTGAATATTATCAAGGATGTAGCGGAATCAGTAAAACTTGAGTTTGAACTCACAGATGAGTATATAAGGCTGCTGGCCAGTCTCATCACAGAACTATCGGAAACCCTGTATCATGTCTATCCTCAAATTCAGGGAGAGATCACTCTGGATGAAGATCCCTTTCAGAGTATTTTTCAATTGGCAGGCATAAAAAAAGCCCCACGGACAGCCGGTCAGACAAGAGAGATTGTCCAACCACTGGTTCAGCTGGAGTTATTTGCGTTTTAAAAGGAAGAGAAGCAGTGAATACCATGGATTATTTTAACAGCACCCTGGATCCCTGGAAGGTTCTGGGAGTTAACCGTGATGCGGATGATGAAGAGATTGAAAAAGCCTGGAAGAAAATATCCGGAAGCCGGCATAAGGGTGATAAAATAGGCTTGGCCTATAAGATGATTGCCACAGAAGAATCTAGAGCCCAGTGGTTTCTTCTGTCTCCGGGAAGGCAGGAAAGTCTGGAGGGTATCCTTGAAGATTTACCTCTGCGTCCCAAGTATTCAGGTCCTGGAATCTGGTATAAAACACTGGAAAATGTCCTGAATCTGGAATCCTGAAATTGAGCGAACATGGAAATTTTACCAGGAGAAGGCCCTATGAAAAAAGAACTGCTGCTGACGCCCGAAGAGGAAGCTGAACTCCTTCAGCAGGGTGTGGATGTGATCTTATCCCTGTCCATACTGAATGATTACAATCAGGGTCTGGCTGGAAGAACCCCCCCGGAGATTCCAAAGGGGATTCCTGAAATTGACGGAAAAGCCATACTTGATTTGAAAAAGAGTGATTTTTTTCTGTTCAGTGATGATGAAATTTCGCACTTTAAACAATCCTATCCGGAAGCGGCATCTTACCTGAATCCGCTCAAAGGACAACTCTCCAGGGCAGATCTGATAAAAGCGGGCACAGCACTTCTGCCCCGCTTTGCCTATGGCTTTTTGAATGGCGGATCTGCTACCTCCTATGGTGATATAAAAAAAAATAGAGGATTCAGCCCGGATCTGTTTGATTTATATGAAGAAGAGTTTACTCGATTATCTGCTCATTCCAGAGGAAAACCCAAAGGCGTTACTCCTGGTTTTCTCCAGGCTGATGGTCTTGCCGGTCCGTCCTATATGGAATTGAAACTCCGCTCCCTTCTGGTACTGATAAAATCCTACAGAGATCTGACTGGAAAAGAAGGAGGAGATGGAATCCCCTTCTTTCAGATGACCAGTGTATCAAACGATGAGGAAGTCCAGGAAGCCCTTCACACATACAGGGAGAGTCCCTGGCTCAAAGACCTGGCAGCCTCTCTGAACATACCGCCCTTTGAAGCCTATACAGCCATGCAGCCCCTTATTACAGCCTACAGTCATAGTTCACAGGGAGAACCTAAACAGATATTCCGGAATAAAGAGTCGAAGTTTCCCTTTATCACCCTGCCGGGAGGACATGGTCAATGCTTTAGAGTTCTCAAAGAAACCTGGCAGAAGCTCTATGACAAGGGCACACGGTTTATCTCTCTGGGAAATATTGATAACCTGGGTTATACCCTGGATCCCCTCGAACTGGCTCTCCTCGCAATAAAAGACTCTCCAGCCGGATTTGATGAATCTTATAAAACAGCCGTGGATGTCAAAGGCGGGATTCTGGTTGTATTGAAAAATGACAGTTTAAGTTGTGTAGACCTTGGAGTCGGTATCAGTTTTGATGAGGCGGCAGTCCTTGAGTCGTCGGGAAAAAAAATTTTATTCAACTGTGGAACAGGTCTTTTTAATCTGACCTGGCTGCTGGAAAATATTGATAGAATCGTGTCAGATCTGCCCCTTCGTTTCAGTGATCAGAATAAGGATGCCGGTCTCTACTCCCAGGCAGAACAGGTAACATGGGAAGTCATTGGAATGATTAAGAATCCCTTGATTTTTGCTGTCGACAAGTATGAAAGATTTCTGGCAGCCAAGATTCTGCTGGAAAACATGATGACATCAGGTCTCAAACTGGATGATCCATCCTTTCCTCATGCTGACAAGGATCTATCCCTGACTGCCAGAAACCTTCACCGTGGATTGGAAACATTGTTGAGGACACAGTATGGTCTCACATTGAAAAATAATGTATGGGTTCCCGTTGAAAGTATTACTAATCAAGGAATAAAAGATGATTGAATGCCCCCTGGATTTTGAAAAGACAAAGGGACTTATCCCTGTGATAGTGCAGGATTTTGAAAGCAGAGAGATTTTAATGCAGGCTTATCTGAACCGGGAAGCCTGGGATGAATCCGTAGAGACCTCCCGGGGAGTCTACTACTCCCGAAGCCGGCAAAAGCTCTGGCGGAAAGGTGAAACTTCAGGCCATTATCAGAATTTAAAAGAGGTCCGTGTCGACTGCGATAATGATTCTGTCTTATTTCTGGTTGAACAGATTGGCGGAGCAGCCTGTCACACAGGTCATAAAAGCTGTTATTACCGTCAATGGAAGGAGGGGGCCCTGGTGGAAACTGATAAAGCCCTTTTTAATCCGGAAGAGGTCTATGGGAAGAGTCACTGACTCCTGCGAGTATAAAAGTATACTCGATAGGGCTTCCCAGAAATATAAAGAGAATCAGGACTACTTCAAGAAACTCAAAAAAGTAAAATCGGGTGTGGTCGATCCACCCATGAGGCATCTTCACTTTGAAGTATTTAAAGAAATTGATTGTTTAAAATGCAGCAACTGCTGCCGAGGAACGGGACCTTTATTGCGGGAGAGAGATATAAACAGACTCTCCCGCAGCCTTAAAATGAGACCCGGAAGTTTTACCGAAACCTACCTGAAGGTGGATGAAGAAGCAGACTACATTTTTAAGAATATGCCCTGCCCCTTTATTCAGAATGACAATCTCTGCATGGTTTATCAGGAAAGACCTGATGCCTGCCGTAATTTTCCTCACACAGACGGGATGTCCTTCAAAAAGTACAGCTCTCAAATGCTTGAGAATACCAGGATCTGCCCCGCAGTTTATCTCAGATTTGAGAGGATGAAAAAAGAGATTCCCCTATAAAGTCCGGCAGCAGATAAAACTCTATTATTTCTGAACGGTACGTCTGTTTCTTCTATAGGGATTGATCCTGTCAAAGGGTCCATTGGGGCTGATTTCGCTCCCCATAGGATGATAGACTCTCAATTCAAAGTGAAGGTGGGGTCCTGTGGACTTACCTGTGCTGCCGATTTTTCCGATATAATCACCAGCTTCAAGGACTGAATTTTCTTCCAGATCAATCTCGCTATCCATATGGGCATAAAAGCTGCTCCAGTATTTTGCCTTGGGGTAGAGTTCCAGGACATCGGGAATCAGTTCGTGCCGCACTTCAGCACTCCATCCATAGACCCAGTCGAAACCCGACTCCACAAGAGTTCCCTTGTAGACGGATTGAACAAAACCAGGTTGGCTTTCATCCCGTATAATCTCATTGTTATCCGTGATTTTAATGATGTTATCCAGATTGATCAGATCCACAGCCAGGTGGGGTTTGACACCACCGTAACCCAGGGGGGATAGACGATGTTCTATAAATCCGCTGGAAATCATAAAGACACTCTCAGCATCGCTGGCAGTCCCGGTATTGACGGGTAGAATCAATCCGGAAAAGACTGGTTGATAATGATTCATAGAGAGTCTGTTACTTCTGTCTGTCGCCATAAGTGTCTCTGCCTGATCATTGTTTTCAGGGAGACGTGACAGTTGATAAACCATCTCACCATAGGTGGCGGCTTCATCAATTCTGTCTGCCAGATACTCATAGGCCGTAGCCCGGGAACTGCTGGATCTGGGAAAGCGGGAAGCCAGCCAGCGAAGGTTCATTGAAGTCTGCTTCTTGTTGAACTCAAAAGCCTCTTTCTCCTGAAACACGACTTCTTTGAGATTGGCTAGTTCCAGATTGATGCGTCCCATTTCCGAGCTAAGGTCATCAATTGTTTCATTGCTTGACCGGGAGGTGGAGCTGATAATATCATTCATTGTCAATACAGTTTTCAGCATGCGGCCATACTGCATGGTAGATATAAAAAGAGATAAAAACAGTACAGCCATGACTAATCCAGCCGCAGACAAAGTGAAAACCCGGGCTGATTTATTTTTCAAAAGATTTGTAGCATCCAGAGAGTGAGTCCCTCTGGGAGCAACCGGGACGTCAAACCGGGGGGTTGTACCCTCTTTTATGCCTTCCAAACGCTCCAAGAGATCCAGAAGCTCAATGGTCAAAAGTTCGGAATCCAGAGAAGCTCCGTTCCTTCCTGCATTCTCCATGACCCATCCATCATGGTTAACAAACAACCAGTGCCTATGGGTCATTCTGTTGCCTTTGAAAGCCAGAACCTGTTCATCCAGGACGAGAGTATGGTCGTCTATTTGAGAGAGAGATAAAGAATATGTACAGGATTCACCATTGATGAGAGTCTGATCATCTTTTCTGATCAGACAGTTACTCCGTCCATGCAAAAACAGCTGAACCATGTGACATATTCGGTTTGTAATTGTTATAGCTTTTGAATCGCTATGAGATATATTCATTGTCTCCTGTTCCTATGTTATTGCGGGAAAAATAATATATTTTTTTGGCAAAGTCTATCAAGAAGTAAAATACTGGAATTCGGGTATTTCTTGATAAAATAGAGGATTATTGAATCAAAAGAGGTATTTAATAAGATCGGAAACTCACTTTAGAACGTTTCAGCTCTTTAGCTTTCCCAAAACCTGATAGGCTGAATCCAGTATTTGGATAGTGGACTCAAAGGAAATACAGGCATCCGTGATGGAGACACCATAAGCCAGTTGATTCTTGTCTTCCGGGATGCTCTGTTTTCCTTCATGAATATTACTTTCAAGCATAAACCCGACTATAGAGTCCCGTCCTCTGCTTCTCTGATCCATGATGGAATTCATGACACGTTCCTGACGGTAATACTTTTTCCCCGAGTTTTCATGACTGCAGTCAATCAGTACAACCGGTCTCAAGCCTTCCTTGATGAGGAGCTCTTCTGTATCTTCGATGATCTCTTCATAATAGTTGGGCCCCCTCTTGCCTCCCCGGAGGATAGGATGGCCTGTTTTATTTCCTGCAGTACTGAGGACACAAGTCTGACCCTTTTTATCAATACCGATAAAACTATGGGGGTGCTGAGCAGAATGAATTCCGTTTATGGCGACATCCATGCTGCCGTCTGTTCCATTCTTAAATCCGACGGGCATGGATAATCCGCTGGTCAGCTCCCGGTGAGTCTGAGATTCGGTTGTGCGGGCTCCAATGGCGGCCCAGGAAATAAGATCGGAAATATACTGAGGGACAATGGGGTCCAGGATTTCAGATCCTGCAGGAAGTCCCAGGTTATTGATTTCAAGAAGAAGCTTTCTGGCCTGTCTTAATCCTTTTTCCAGTTTATAGCTGTCATCCAGATCAGGGTCCAGAATCAGGCCTCTCCATCCCAGGGCTGTTCTGGGTTTCTCAAAATAAACACGCATGATTATACAGAGTCTGCTTTTATATTTCTCTCTCAGGGCTACGAGTTTTGTGGCATATTCCAGGGCCGCCACTGGATCATGAATGGAACAGGGACCAACAATGGCCAGCATCCTCTTGTCTTTTTTCTCAAGAATATTTCTAATTTCTTTCCTATTCAGAATAATTTGATCTTTTAAAGCATCACTGACAGGAAAGTCCTCTTTAAGATGTTCTGGAGTGACGAGAGGCTTTATTGAGCATATATTTGCATCGTTCAGTTTTTCCACTTTATCTCCCGGTATAATAAGCCCTTCAGGAACACCGGAAAAGCTGTGTTTATTAATTGTTTCTATGGTGATAAAATTAAAAATGATCTAAATTAATAAAAATTGCAAGTCATCCACGGGGTTTTCATTGAAACGGATTTTTTCAATCATTACTTTTTCTATAATATTAATGACCTCCTGCCGGACGAATCAAATGATGGAAGAAAACGGAATTTCCGAGACAGTACAAATTTCGAAAATCATTCAAAAAGAAAAGATATCTCATTCTTCAGACATTCTTAAAGAGTCTGATGATAACAACACACTTAAAGAGTCTGATGATAAAAGCACTCTCAAAGAATCAGATGATAACAACACTCTCAAAGAGTCTGATGATGACAACACTCTCACAAAAACTGAAAAGGAAGTTAAGATTGATTCTTTCATTGAGTCCATGTCGTTGGAAGAAAAAATCGGTCAGCTTTTTATACTGGCAGTCAGACACACTGCCAATGGAAAGCCCGCTCTTACTGTGGATAAGACGGTACGTTCCTTTATGGAAAAGTACCAACCCGGAGGGATCATCCTCTTTTCCCTGAATTATCAAAGCCCCTCTCAGACACGAAATTTCATTATGGAACTGCAGAACCTCAGCCCCTACCCCCTTTTTGTAACAACCGATGAAGAAGGAGGGAAAGTCAGCCGTCTTGGTAAATCCAGTCTTATGGATGTCCTTTATTTACCTCCTGCCGGTGAAATTGGAATGACCCGTGATATCCTACTGGCAGAAGATGCGGCAGAAGTCCTGGCACTGGATATGAAAGAACTCGGCTTTAACATGAATATGGCCCCTGTTGCGGATATTAGCATCCGGGGAAGTTTAAATCCTATCGGCAACCGTTCTTACAGCTCTGATCCGGAAACGGCGGCAGCCATGACGGCGGCAACGGTCCGTGGATGTAAAAAAGCCGGAATATCTCCGGTGGTCAAACATTTTCCAGGGCATGGTAATGTGACAGGAGACAGCCACAATGGTGCGGTGGCCTCCATAAGCAGCCGTGAGGATTTTTACAACAGAGACTTTATTCCCTTCAAGAAAGGGATTGAGGCCGGAACAGATTTTATTATGATAGGACATATTGCTGCACCCTCTCTGACAGGAACCAATACTCCCGCCTCCCTGTCCCATCAGATTCAAACAGTCATTCTTAGGGAAGAACTCGGCTTTAAAGGGTTGATCATCACCGATGCCATGGATATGGGTGCCATAAAGAAGAGCTATTCACCCCGGGAAGCTGTCTTAACAGCCTTTTTAGCAGGGACTGATATGATTTTAATGCCTGAAAATATACCGGAAGCCCAGGAATCATTGAGAAATGCCCGATCTTCGGGGTTATTATCCCAGGAAAGACTCGATGAATCCCTTAGAAGAATCCTGAAACTAAAATTAGAGACCGGATTGTTTGATAAAATTCAAGATTCAGAGGAAGATTT
>NZ_JAQIBL010000240.1 GCF_027859075.1 Oceanispirochaeta sp.
CTCAAAACCTGTGGAAACCTACAGAAATGTAAAGAACCAGGAGAATGGACTATTGAATAAATCGTTACATTGTAATAAAATAAGGAATAGAGAGAATTAAAAGCAATAGAACAAATCGACATCCCTGTGGATTTGCGCTGCAAGTATTCGCGCCGTTCAATCAGTTCAAGTCCCATCGGCGGACGAAAAAAAAGAGATCCAAAAGGATCTCTCATTTTTTTCTTACCGGCGATGGGACTTGAACCCATACGACATCACTGCCAGTAGATTTTGAGTCTACCGTGTATACCAATTTCACCACGCCGGCGGTTATGAGGAAAGATAGCCTGTGTTTCCTCATCCTGTCAAGAAGCCTGAATATGAGAATTGATCTGAAAAGGCTTGACTTCTCCCCTTTTTTGTTTTTAAATTGAATATATAAAAAAATGAATATTGTGAGGTATTATTATGAAAAAAACATTAATTCTATTTTTATTGATGAGTGTGATTACAGGATTTGCAGCAGCTGAATCCATGGATTACAAAGATCCTGGAAATTTGAAAGCCCTGCTCGAATCGGATAGATCGGATTATCTCTTTCTTGATGTCAGAACAGATGCCGAGTATGCCGCAGGACATATTCCCTCATCAATTAATATTCCCTATGATACCCTGCCTAAAGCACTCCCTGAGGGGACTGAAAAAGACCAGCTGATCATTCTCTACTGCCGCAGTGGAAACCGATCCGGTGTCGGAACCAGAGCTCTCGTTAGGGCCGGATATACCAATGTTCAGGACTTTGGCGGGATCAGCAGATGGAGGGGGCCTCTAGAGAAATAAGCTTGTCAGCTTTTTTTGAATATTGTAAACCTATAAAATGATTAAGACACGACAGGTATTCAAGAATCCTAATATTGAATCTTTCCTATTCAGTATGTTTATATTCGGGGTATCTGTCGGGTTGTACGGCGGAGCCCTTAATAATTATTGAACCGAAATTCTGAATATTGACCGCTTCGGTAGAGGGGTCATTGAGTTCCTGAGAGAACTCCCCGGGCTCCTCTGGGAAAGAAATCTTATTTACATCGGCAGCCATCTTTGGCTTATGCAGCCTTTTCTATACAATGACCCTGCCGGCACGAGAAAAAACTCCCATTCCTTCTTGAGGTATAACAGGTAGTTTCGCTAAAATATCTCTATGGAGGAGATATATGTACCTGATCGGAACAGTTTTATTCTGGATCTTTTTTGGAATTACCATGGTCCTACTGTTTATACCAGCCTCAATCATATGGTTGGTGACCCTGCCTTTTGATAGAAATCACAGGGTTCTGCATTTCTATTCCTGTTTCTGGGGTTCCCTATACACCTGGTGCAACCCCTTTTTAAAGGTAAAGATTGAAGGGCTGGAGAAACTTAAGAAAGGGCAATCCTATGTGTATTGCCCTAACCATCAGTCCATGATGGATATTGTAATCCTTTACAGACTGTTCCGTCACTTTAAGTGGGTTGCCAAGAGAGTACTCATGAGAGTCCCTTTCCTGGGATGGAATATGTGGTTAAACGGATATCTGAGCATCGACCGTAATCGTCCTTCCAGCCAGATCAGAATGATGAAGAAGGGAGAAGCTTTGCTGAAGAGGGGGAGTTCCCTGATGATTTTCCCCGAAGGAACCCGATCTAAAGACGGGACTCTCGGCAAGTTTAGAGACGGAGCCTTTGTTCTTTCTCAGAAAGCGGATGTCCCTGTGGTTCCTATTGCCATTTCCGGCTCCAGATATGTCTTTTCTGATGGCTCCATACGATATTACAGGGTTTACCCCATGACCATTACCATCCTGGACCCGGTCAATGCAGCCGAGGCGGAAAGTGCTAAGGCTCTCGGGCGATTGGTGCGTCAGAAAATTGCTGAAAATCTTGGTCTGGAGGATCAATACTCTGAAGAATGAGACTAAAGAAATATCCCGAATCGGACTGGGTCTCCTGTTCCTTCTGGTGTTCCTGTCCTGTAGGACTGTTTCCCCTTTTCCCGTGGAGACGCTTATCTCACCACCCCTGCAGAAACCACGCTGGAAAGTAAGTGAATACAGCTCCGTTATGATTCTGGACTTCTCAGACTCGGTGGATTCTTCCATCCCCGTGGGTGGAGTCGCCTTAACCCTGGATTTATCCTCATTACACATTGAAATAATTCTGACCCCTGCAGATGCCTCGGGCAGGGGAGAAACCCTCTCTGCCCGGACCACAGAATTTGCCCGTCAGCAGGAAGTCCAGATTGCATTGAACGGCTCCCCCTATGATCCTGTAGATCTCCTGAACAGATCCGCCAGAGCCATAGATATTGTGGGACTTCAGATCAGTCATCGCCTTTTAGTTTCCCCCGGAGAAGACTCTTTTGATGCTCTATTTGTCCTGGCCGATGGAACATTAGAATTGGGTTCTCAGGCTCATATTCCAGAAGAGACCACCGATGCTCTTGGAGGATTTCATCTGCTTCTGCAAGAGGGACGGGTTCTGGGTGTGGAGGATGCCCGGCATCCCAGAACGGCAATAGGACTCAGTGAGGACGGAAGGACTCTTGTCATCGCTGTCTTTGACGGCCGTCAAAAAAACAGAGCCGGTCTTACCACGGAAGAGACGGCCCTGTGGATGAAGTGGCTGGGTTGTACCCGGGCATTGAATCTCGATGGTGGCGGGTCATCCACCCTTGTCATGATAGATAGGGACGGAGTTGTTCATGTATTGAACAATCCAGTCCACAGAGGACGGCCCGGCCTGGAAAGAGCCGTGGGCAACCATCTGGGAATCAGGCTGATCAGATAAGAAATCCCTTATCCTCCATTTCCTGAAGAGACACGATTACTTTAGGGCGCTTTATTTTTTTGGTTGTTGTCATCACCATGGGTTCATCCAGAATTCTGACCCGGGAGATCCTCTTGTAGGAGAGTAATTCCCTGTTCACTTCTTTGACAACATTCACCAGATCTTCCCTGATAACCTCGGTATTGCTGATGCTCAGTGAATCAAAATGCTCCTTCCCGGGATAGATGAGGGCTTCAATTCCTTCTCCCCGGGTTTCCTTGTTGGCCATATAACCGACGATAAGGATCTGATCGATCTGGGGATACAATTGGAAGTGATCTTCAATTTCTTCTGGAAAAACATTCTTTCCCCCTTCGGTGACGATCAGGGACTTGGCCCTTCCCGTGAGATAGAGGTAATTATCCTTATCCAGGTATCCCAGGTCTCCTGTCCTCAGGTATCCATCTTCGGTGAAGAGTTCTTTTGTCGCGTCTTCATTTTTATAGTATCCCTGGCAGCAGATCGACCCCTTTAGTATTATTTCACCGATGCCGTCACTGTCGGGATTCAGAATTTTCATATCCACCAGAGGGAATACCTTTCCGACGGATTTCAGTTTGAACGCATGAGCAGGATTCAACGTGGATATGGGAGAAGTCTCTGTCATTCCGTAACCCTGAACAAAGTCCAGCCCCAGTTCCTGATATCTCTGAAAGGTTTCCGGAGCCAGGGGACCGCCCCCGCAGATCATATATTTGATGGTGTACAGGTTTGCTTTTTTCAGTAGAAGGTTTCCGAATATTCTTTTTCCGATATTCATATCGAATACGTGTTTTACAAGTCCGCTGATCCTCATCAGGATTCCTATCAGGAGATGTGTGACCAGACCCTTAGAGCGGATCTGTTTCATCATGCCCTTTAGTATTTTATTGTACAGGAGGGGAATTCCCATAATGACGGTAATACCCCCTCTTTTAAGATCATTCATCATCTGAGTGACTGATAAACCACCTGCGAAAACCAGTTCACATCCGATGGCAAGGGATTCGAGGAACACCGCCGTCATGCAGTAGCTGTGATGAAGAGGGAGCAGGGCATAGAGGATGTCTTCGGGGAGTACTTCCAGAAAGGGTTTGTTAGCCTGGAAGGTATCGGAAGAAAAATTCCGGTGACTTAGCATGACACCCTTTTCATTCCCGGTTGTGCCGGAAGTAAACAGGATGGCCGCCATATCTTCTTCAACAGGTCCCGGGGGCAGTGTTTCTTTGGATTCCGGTAAATCCAGTATATAGTTATCACGGTCTGGTGACAGAGAAATCTTTGTCTGAACCGGGCTGCCTTTCACTCCCAGCTCATCAAAACGCTCCTTATCCACAAAAAGGACCGAGGCTTCTACAAAATCCAGTATGCTTGAAATTGTTTCCTTTTCCATCTGGTAATCCAGAGGCACTATGACCGCCCCCAGTTCCAGGACTGCCAGATAGGCTATGGCCCAACTGGGAGAATTCTTCCCAGTCAAAGCGACACGGTCTCCTTTGTTTATCCCCTGTTTTTTCAGATAGGAGGCTGTATTATGAATAAACCGGGAGGCTTCACGGTAGGTATAGTGAATTTCTTCCGGAGAAAAGGCGGTAAAACAGGTTTTTTCTGGAAACCTGAAATGGGAGAGTTTAAACATCTCCGGGATGGTTGGCCATTCTCCCTGGATATGTTCTCCTCTGTATTGATCAAGCCAGGACCAGCCATTTTCTTCCATGAGAGTCTCCTCAAAATTATCGTGTAGTATGGACACCAGTATAATCGTTCTCATTTTTTTGTACATTAAAAAATCAATTTCTCGAGAGGCGTTGCTCCTTTTCAATGTTTCTGATATTTCTGAGGTATGAACAAAATTGGTGCCGGCCTGGATTTCGGCAACTCAAACACAACCATTGCCCTCTATGATGGGAAAAATATCGAATATCTCTGTATCGATTCAGGTCTCAACAGGGGAGCCGTCATGCCGTCGGCCCTTTATATTCATAAGAACAAGGAATTTGAAACCGGAAGCAGAGCTCTCCTCCGTTATCTTGAAGAGAACACGGACCGGAAAATCCGTCTTACTGAGGTTGATGTCGGTACTATTGAGGTCCATATGGGAGAGATGGACCGGGATCATTTTATCGAGAGGGACCGTAGTTTCACCGCCACCCTCCACGCCCGGATTGACAGTGATATGCCGGGCCGCCTCTTCCGGGGCCTTAAAATGTATCTGGGTGAAAAAGAAGAGAAACGTTTTCGTATCTTTGATAAATATTTCCGTCTGGAAGCTTTGCTTAATATGCTTCTCAGAACAGTGCGTGAAAGTTGGCAGAATCAGGGTTATGAACTCTCCTCCATTCATATCGGCCGCCCGGTCCGCTATCAGGGCAGCTCGGAGAACCAGAGTAAACATGCCTTGACCAGGATGAAACGGGCTTTGTCTCTGGCTGAATATCCGGCTCAAGTCTTTCTGGAAGAGCCTGTAGCTGCCGCTTGGAGCTATCTGGATGATCACAAAATTTTACGGGATGAAACACTTCTGGTTTTTTATTTTGGCGGAGGAACCTTGGATCTGGCTCTCCTTCAGAAATCTGAGGGGCAGGGGTTCCGTGTTCTGAATACGGCCGGCCTCACAAGAGCCGGTGACTGGATAGACCGTGAATTGTACAGACAAATTATTTTTTCTCATCTTGGTAAAGGAACGGAAGTCCCCTTTTGGAAAGATGATGGTATTCGCTCCTCCTATCCCTTTCCTTTTTCCGACTTTGAAGAACTTCTGCTGAACTGGCAGAGTACTCATCTTCTGAATCAGGCCCGCTATCTGGAAGAGATCGACCGAGCCCTCCTGGTAGGAGGTGACGTTACCCTCCGGGTTGACCGTTTGAACAGACTGATTCGCTGTAATGGCAGCTTTACTCTGATCAAACTGATTGAACAGGCTAAAAAAGATCTGACCACTCAGGAAAGCACACGACTTGTATATCCAGAGATTGATCTTGATATTGAGATTTCCCGTTCCGATTTAAAAGGGGCTATTTCATCCCTGTTGGAGGAGATTCCTGAACTGATCGAAGGGCTCTTGAGGTCTTCCGGAATTGAAGATGTGAACAAAGTTGTGTCGACGGGAGGGTCTTCCCTGATTCCGGAGATTCGCAGAATCCTGGAATCCCGTTTCCCCGGAGTTGTCGAAGATTGGGACCCCTTTCACAGTATTGCCGCCGGGCTGGCTATTGTGGATTACAATTCCTGAGACTGTTTACTTTCTTATTTTTTACGAATGAGAAGATCCGGATTTTCCGGAAAACAACCCCGTTCCTGCAGATCCTTGATAAATCTCTGACCATCACTGTAATAGCCAGCCGTTTTTTTAATTCCGGGAGAGAGTGAATTCCAATAGCTGTTGAAGGCTGTCATACAGAGTTCCCTGCTGTATTTAGCAAACATAGAGGCCAGAGCCGTTTCAAAACAGAGGGCATCTGCTTTCACCTGAAAATCGATGAGACAATTCTCCATTTTATAACGGGAGAGCTCTTTCAGCTCTCTTAAGGCATTCAACCTTTTCCCTGGAAAGAGGGAAACCAGCCAGTCTCCGTAGTACCTCCTTCCCCCCTGCCGGTCAACTACGACCTGATCACTAAGAGAAACGGCCGATTTCAGGAGGGGGGAAAGTATTTCCTGACAGACTGTTGCTTTGTTACAGGTCTTATTCAGAAGCCTGTTGAATTCCTCCGCCGGCTGTACTGTGAGCTTGAGGGATTTGATAGTGATCCCTGCCCCAGTCAAAGCTATTTTCAGAGAGTCTACAGGCTGTTGCCCCTTTTCCTGATCAAGCTTGTAAGACAAGGGCAGGGTCAGGGCTTTAATGTTCGTATACCAGGGGATTTCCCCGGGAAGAGATTGACCGCTCAGAGTTTGAATAAAGGACTCGGCATTTTCTGCCTTCTCACCGGTGAACAATTCATAAAATGCCAGGACCGTCTTCTCCAGAACCTTCAGCTTCCCCGAGGTATAGATTTTCTTGCTGTCCCCCACGGCTAAATGCTTGTTTCCCGGTTCTTTTGATAGAATGGAGGAGCAACTTTTACGGGGATCCTTAATCACTCCATTGTATTCGAAGGACGTCGAGGCCCCACAGTAGGGACCTAAAATCGGCCCCAGTCCGGCTTCATCGATGCCGCTTTGAATCAAAACTTGAATATTCTGGAACCAAAAGGGGGAAGAATCAATTCCAGTTCTCCTGTTTTCATTCCCATCCGGCCTTCCCGGATTTGAGCCCCGCCGATTTTGTTGTAAATCTTCTGTTTCATCTCTTCCATATTCAGGCTGATCTGCTTCTTTTTGCTTGAAAGATTGAAGACTCCCAGGTATCCGTTGCTGTTAAAAACAACGCAGGGCTTTTTTTTATCTGGACTGTTCAACAGATGCAGACTTCCTCCGGTAAATCGTTTAAAAGAGGGAATCAGGTTTTTCAATTCCTCTGTTTGCTCCGGTGTCATGGCGGGCAGATCATTCGTTATCGTCAGGAATCCTCCGTTGATCAGCATCATCTGTCTCAGGGATTCTCCGGCTTGAGGGGGGTGAATTTCCTTGCTATCCGGGAGGGGGTAGGAACCCGGATTCAGCAGCCAGGGGTAGTGGCTTATATATGTATGATCAAGAATTCTGTAAAGCAGCTCGGGTATTTCTTTTTTGGATTTTCTCCGGGAACTCATATCAGAGTTGAATGACATCATGGATAATTGGTTTTCCTGAGTTATGAGAGGGAGCTCTTCGGTGCTTATAAATGCCTTTGAACCCAGGGTCTCTCTGAAAAAAGAGAGGGCTTCGTGAAGAGTCTCTCCTGTCTCCTTTTCATTATTATATCGGCGCCCTGGTAAAAGGAGGGAAGAGAGTCCCAGAAGATGAAATGCCTTGAAACCCCATTGGTTATTAAAAAGATCCAGAGTGCTTTTCAGGTAATCCTGAACCGCACTCTGGGTAAAGTCAAGGATATGAACCTTTTTGTTTTGATACTGACTGAGGAGGAGGGCATCTCCTTTCAGATCTCCCACAAGCCAATCGGGGTGAAGCCTTACCAGTTCTGACCCCGGCTCTCCATAGAAGGGTGCAAAACTGATGCCGGGAATCATACCATTGTGCCCAATCCTGCGGTTGAGAAACCCGATTTTCCCCTTGAATTCTGTCTGGAGGTTTTCCCAGTCACCAAGGCAGCCATGAATTCCATCCAGGCGGAGGATATCAAAGAAAATCCGCTGCTGCTCCATCCAGCTCAGATTGTCTTCAATGTACTTGAGGCGGAGGATCTGATTGTGCTTCCCCGTGGCAATCCAGGATGTTCTGGGCTTTTTCTTTGTTTCCCTTACTCCGGGGGCGGGCTGCAGGCCTGTTTCCTTTTCAGTGATCAGGATGGGGTCTAAATGCAATTCTTTTCCAAGGGGGAGAAAACAATTGAATTGCCAGTTGATTCTTATGGTGTGACGGGAGGTGTTGGCATCAAAAGTGATAACTTGCCTCATTTTTTTGTTGCGTTTGAACCTGATCGTTTCCTTCTGATCCGATATGGTCAGGGCAGGACTGCCGCGATATGTCCCACAGGAGAGAAAAGGGCTTTTTTGCCGGTTTTTAATTTTCATGGTAATCTGAATCTCTCTGAGATAAAGATCTTCAACGGCCCTGACAACTCCGGAAAGAATATTATTGGTATGACTCATTTTGATTTCCGCCGCAGGCAAGTCATAGCTGCTGTACTGATTGCCTGTGGGCCAACGTCCTATTGTTTTCTGCTTCTTAGGACCTTCGGAGCCGTATCTTATTGATATGTTAATTTGGCTTTTATCCAGTCTGAGAGATGAGCCCACAGTTCAGTCTCCTTCGGGAAGTCCTTCCCTTGCAATTATTTGATCCAGGACTCCCGCCGCGGCGATGATAACTGGGCGGCATTTTTCCTTTTCTGTTCGATGATTCGTTTTTAAGGGGGCGCAGAGCTCGCTGCCCATGAGTTTTCTGTAATTATCTATCAGTTCTTTCACAAGACCGTCATTATAGCTGCCTTCATGGGCTCTATCCCTGATGTATAGAGCACTGAGCACCATGGTTGCCGCTGATAGGGCTCCACATATATTGTCGGAATAACAACCGGCAGAAAGACCTGCCGACATTTTGAGAGCCTTTTTACTCAAACCCAGATTCCAGACTTGGTTTGCTCCATAGAGAATTGTCTCAGAGCAGCTAAAATCTTCTTCCAGACCAAATCCGTTTTCTATATATTCCTTCAGCATTTACTTTCTCCCGATTCCCGAAACCTGAGTTTTCTGCCTTTGATTCTAAGGTAATTACTCATTAACAAACAAATCATATTTTTCAGATAGTGAATGAGTGCATTATATCCCTCTCTCAGTATCCGTGGAAAGATAGTTCTGTTAGTATAAATCAGAGTCTATGAAAATTGATAATAAACCTGGCTTTATTTCTAGGACAGACAAGAGTCCCGCTTCCTCTATTCGGGCAGTGAAAAGCGCTCAATCAGGCTCCTCCCGCAGTTCCGCGGTTTTATCCTCTGTTCCGGAAGGATTCAGCAGAAGAGACATTTTTTTTACAAACCTTGAATCTCTTCTAAAAATTCTGGATAGAAAAAGCAATGTTCAACGATCTTTGATCCCTCTGCTGCAGCTTATGAAACAGCTTCCTACCGGTAAGGAGGGACTTCCGGCAGATACTTCAGACAGTCGCCTTCTTCTGACGGTAATCAGGCAGTGGAAAGGATTGTATGCTCCGGATCTTCCTGGAAAACTTCTCTCGGATCTTGAAACACTGGAGAGAGTTTTTCAGGAGGAAGAGGGGGAGAAATATTTTCTCATCCTGAAAGAAGATCCCCGACGGAAGATTCCTGAATTGCTTATCCGGGAAAAGAATTCCCGGGGAAAGGAAGACGGGACAGACCGGAAAACCGGCCATAGCCAGTTGGATCTCAGTCTGAATTTGAAAAGACTGGGTCCTGTCCGGGTCGTTCTGGAGGAGCGGGGGGAAATGAAGACCTGTCTCATTCAGTGTCAGGACAAGAAAAGCCATAAGATTATCCGTAGGAATCTGTCCCGATTAAAAGATCAGATCAATAAAAGAGGATTGACGCTTCACAATTTGAAGGTTCAGAAAAAAGATCTGTCCTCTCCTGATAAAACAGAAGAGGACGGGAAACATAGGATTATTTTATGGGGATAAACAAGTCGGTAGCTCTAAAATGGAATCGAGAATCCGATGAGGCGCCCCGGCTGATTGCCGCCGGGAAAGGCCCCCTGGCAGATCGAATTCTGGCCCTGGCTCTCGAGGCCGGTGTTCCCGTGCAGGAAGATACGGTCCTGGCGGAAACCCTGGCAGATGCTCCTGTCGGGTCTGAAATTCCTCCCGAACTTTATCAGCTGGCGGCGGAAGTATATCTTTTTTTGATGGACCTGGAAAATGCGGGAGTGCCCGGGTGATTGTTATTTTACATTTGCACTTCGAAGCATTTTTGCAAGGACACCCGGAAAAGCCTTGCTGAGAAAAAGGGCCAGTTTCACCTTGGGAGCGATCCCCATATAAATTTCCCGTTTGTTTTTCTCCAACCCTTTCAGGATGATACGGGCCGCTTTTTCAGATGAGATTCCCGCTGCCTGGTTCGGATCCATTTCGGCATGTTTCTCCCCGTTAGCTTTAAGGGCATTGATGGAAATATTGGTTTTTACGAATCCCGGTATGATAAAGTTGACATGGATTCCCTGGGAATGAAGTTCCGCTCTTAATCCGTCATAAAAACCCTGAAGGGCCATCTTGGAGGCGCTATAGGAGGTTCTCAGGGGAGTCGAGAATTTACCGGCGACCGAGCTGACCGGGGCAATGATGCCGCTGTTTCGGGCGATCATATAAGGGAGGACCGCCCGGGTCAGTCCGGCTGATCCGAGAAAGTTCACATCCATGATGGTCTTCATGACTTCAAAATCGGTTTCTGCGGCCAGGCTTCTCTGACTGACTCCGGCATTGTTGATCAGTACATCAATTCTGCCCCATCGGGCCTGAGCCTTCTGAGCCGCCTGGGTCAATTCCTCATGGCACCCGATATCCAGAGGGAGAATCAGAGTCCTGTCTTTATCTTCCCAATCGGCGGTCAGAGAATTCAGCATACCAGCAGATCGGGCGGAAAGAATGACCCTGCCGCCCCGAAGATAAATACTTTCAGCCAGGGCTTTACCGATTCCCGAAGAGGCTCCTGTAATCCAGCACACTTTATTGTTCCAAAACATGAAGGGGATTGTATCATATAAAATCAGTGAATAAAGATAAAAAAATATAGAAATACTGCCTTATTTGATTGGCAACCCTTGCTCTGTGACTTATAATAATACATATGAAGTTAAATTCTTATGTAAATATTCCCTTACCAACATTGAAACGATATCCCGTCTATTTCGGTTTACTGAAAGAATGCCGGGATAAAGGCGATGAATGGATTTCAGCCAGTTATATTGCCGGGCGTCTGAATCTAAAATCCATTCAGGTCCGAAAGGATCTGAGCTGTACGGGAGTGGTGGGAAAACCAAAAAAAGGCTTTTTAATTAAAGAGATGATGGATGCCATCTCCTTCTATCTGGGAGAAGGGAATCTGTCGGATGTTCTTCTGGTTGGAGTTGGAAATCTCGGAAAGGCCCTTCTGGCAGACCGGCGCCTCACAAGACACGGGTTTCAGATTGTGGCGGCTTTTGATGTGGACAAGGATCTGGTTGCTCATGATGTTGTCGGACTCAGGATTCAGCCCATGGAAAAACTTGAAGAGCTTACTAAACGACTGGGAATTAAAATCGCCATTCTTACTGTTCCTGAAAAAGAGGCCCAGCCTATTGCCGATTTGCTTGTGAAAGCCGGTATTCTGGGGATTTGGAATTTCTCTTCTCTCTTTCTGGATGTGGACTGTTCTGTGACGGTCATTAATGAAGATCTTGGATCAAGACTGGCGTTGCTGGCCGGCAGAGTAACGCATGGAAAAGGCTGTGAAGACGGCCCTCCTGCAACAGAACTGAGTAGTCTCTCCTTTAATAAATAGATTTTATAAATAGTTTTATTTGACCAGTCTCAGTGAGGGGCCTCCCTGTTGTGGCCTGTCCAGGGAAAAGACAATTGTTTTTCCATCTTCTTCGTGCTGACTGATCCTGATAGTACCGCCGCCCTCGTCCGATTCGACATGAACCAGCATCCTGTCTTCTTCATCTTTGGTGACAGTCAGAATCAGGCCCGCACCATTAATTTCTATCAATTCAGTTTTGTCAATATTCAGTGATCTTGCCATTTTTCTCAGTCTCCTGACGCTAATTGATTTGTTTAATTTCATCCGCCAGAATGGCGGCCCACTCTCTGCTTTCTTCTTCCGTTCTGTTTTCAAGATCATTAACCATAAGGGAGGGAAGTATCATTCTGTTGCCCAGACTTCTGAGTTTTGCTTCCAGAATTCTGACGGCTTCGCAGAAATAGGGAAACCGGGAGCTGCCTGAACCGAAGGCGGCAGCAAAATGGCCTTTCAGATCCAGATCATCCATGCCTATTTCAAAATCAATAAAATCGGATTGAAGATCACCATTACTCCAAGTAGAACTTCCGAGAATAATGAATTTGTAATCATTCAGGTCTTCCGGTCTTGTTTCAAATACATTTCTAGTTGTGACAGGAATATCTCTTTCTTCCAGGACAGAGGCAATGATCGCGGCCATTTTTGCCGTTTTTCCCTGCTTGCTGCCATACACAATGATTGCTTTTTCCATAGGACAATCCTACAGTATTCTTCATCCGCTGTGAACTCCTGCAACAGAGTTGCTTATAAAATGGATTCTTGGAAAATGGTGGATTTATAAAATCGTCTTCAGTAAAGCCGATCGTTGTTTCGCCAGGTTAATGAGACTGATTCTGTCCACAATATGGCGCTCACTCAAACCATGGGCAATTATGCCTGTTTCATCAACGGCCTTTAAGGCTATGAGAAGTTTGTTCTCTTCCACCTTCTTTATGGTAGCTTCTACGGTCACCGTTTCTCCGGGCACCGTCGGTTCTTCATGATTCACCTGGATCATGGAGCAAACACTGGTCACACCCTTGTGGAGCTGACTATCAAGAAGTGCCCATGATGTATCCAGCATGAGCTTGGTCAATGCAGCTGTCGAAAGAAGACCGTCATAGGTTTCCTTGGGGCCGATATTTTTCTGGAGAGTTATGGTTTTGCCCATTAGATCATTAAAACTCTTTTCCATAGATGTAGTCCTCCATATCTGAATTCTCGTACCCCTGAACTCGCTTGTCCAGGATAAAAACTTAGTTTACCGCTTCGCAGGGGGGAATGAGTTGTTTATACTGATTCTATGATTCACATTTTAAGGGAAACTGAGGATTTTCTTGTTTGTTACAAGGATGAGAACCTGGATTTTCATAATTCTGCAGAGAGTCCCGGTTTTTTTACCCTCCTGAAAGAACAGTTTCCCCAGGACACTCTATACCCGGTTCACCGTCTGGATAAGCCTACATCAGGTCTTATCCTGGCAGCCAGAAGCCGGGAAGCTGCTGTCGGGTTGGGTGAATTATTGTCCACTTCCCGGATCGAGAAATACTATCTGGCTCTTTCTGACAAGAAACCCAAAAAAAAGCAGGGATGGGTTATCGGGGATATGGAACGTTCCCGCAGAGGGCAGTGGATTCTGACACGGGGCAGAGACAACCCGGCACGAAGTTATTTTTTCTGCCGCATCCTTGAACCGGGACTTCGTCTGTTTATCATCAGAATTTATACAGGCAAAACCCACCAGATCAGGGTTGCCATGAAGAGTCTGGGATCTCCAGTCCTGGGAGACCCCGTTTACTATGGCTCCGGTCCAGTTCAGGACCGCATGTACCTCCATTCCTGGAAACTGAAATTTACCTGGAAGGATGAGCTCTATGATCTGGTTTGCCTGCCCCGGTCAGGCCGTCTGTTTCCCGAGGATCTTGGTGCCTTTCTTGAGGATCCCTCATGTCCGTTCTTTCCCTGAAAAAACCCAGTGATAACCCAGCATTTGTGAGACGGCTTATTTTTAAAATCTTCATCGGTCGTCTTTTTTGTGATTTCATCGATTTGCAGGCCCGCGGGAAAGTCTTTTTTGTGAAAACGGAAATCTGACTGATTGTTGGAAAACAGGAGATGTCCGCTTCCTTTCATCACCTTACAGCAGGCTTCTATCAATTCTTTGTAATCATTCTGAATTTTAAGGGTCCTCTCCATTTTTCGGCTGTTAGAAAAGGTGGGAGGGTCCAGTATGATCAAATCCCATTTGTCCTTCTTTCCGGCGGCATCCTCTAAAAATTGAAAGACGTCGGCTTGAACGAATTCGAAGGCCCCCGGGAGGAAATCATTCAGGCGGAAATTATTTTTGGCTTGCTCCAGATAAGGAGCTGAGAGGTCTACTGTGGTAATCCTTTTAGCCCCCCCCGAGGCGGCATAAACGGAAAATGATCCTGTATAGCTGAAAAGGTTCAGCACGGAGAGATCAAAGCACTCTTCTCTCACCATCTCTCTTGTGAGTCTGTGGTCTAAAAACAGTCCTGTATCGATGTAATCCCGCAGGTTTACCTGAAATTTCAGGTCATTTTCGTGAACAACCAGCTGATCCTGGTCATCCCCCAGGGGGGTATACTGTTCGTGGTCCTTCAGGCTCTGACGTTGTTTGACGATGAGCCGGTCCATGGGACAGTACAAGACACCGGCTATTTTTTTGAGTTCAGCAGCGCTGAGGACCAATTTTTCAGGACCTTCGAGTATACTCAGATGAATGTAATTGCCATATCGGTCTATCAACAGAGGAAGATTGGCAAAGCTTCTGTTGAAGATCCTATAGCAGTCGGTTCCCCTGCTGCTGAAGTAATTTCTCAAGTCCTGTTGTCGGGTTTTGAGTATTTTTAGGACACTGTCCAATGTTTCCTGGTTCATTTTGACTCCTGCCCCCAGCTTATCCTGCACCTGCCCGACTGGACAAGCACAGGACGGTAGTATTTCAGGATTCGAAGCGATTCATGTAGGGCAGGGAGGCGGCTATCTTCTTTGCCATATCCAATCGGCTCAACAGCAGAGCGCTACTGTCCCAGGTTCCTTCGATCAGGGCCTGCCGTCCTGACTCGGGAAGCATGATTGTGTAACTTGTACTGCCGCATTTGACGGTTTTTGCCAGAAGATTCAGTTTTATTTCAAGTGTACTGTCTGCCTCCAGGGCTGTTTGAATTTCCCTTATGTCTGAGGGAGACAGAGTGACCGCAGCCATACCGATCATGGTACAGTTTCCAGCAAAAATTTCTGCCAGGGATTCTGCCAGAACGGCCTTTATGCCCCATCTGAAGAGGGCTTGAGGAGCATGTTCCCGGCTGGACCCACAGCCAAAGTTATCGTTGACCACGAGAATCGCGGCTCCCCGTCTGTCTTCCTTGTTAAAGGGGTGGTCCTTAAGAGATCCGTCCTCTTTGAATCTTTCATCATAGAAGGGATAGTCTCCCATCCGGGCAAAGGTGATTTCTTTCAGATACCGGGCAGGTATTATCCTGTCCGTATCGATATCGTTGCCTCTGATTGAGATACCGGTTCCCTTGATAGATGTTATTTTTTTTACGCTCATTAGATTCTCTCCCTGATGTCGCTGACATGCCCGCAAAGTGCCGCTGCTGCCACCATGACCGGAGACATGAGGAGAGTGCGTCCCGAAGGGCTTCCCTGTCGGCCAATAAAATTCCTGTTGCTGGAACTGGCAGATATTTCATCTCCTATCAGTTTGTCAGGATTCATGGCCAGACACATGGAACAACCGGCCTGGCGCCATTCAAAACCGGCGTCTTCAAAGATTTTATCCAACCCTTCCTTCATTGCCTGCAGGCGGACGGGGATAGATCCGGGGACGACGATTCCTCTGACCTTGGGGTGAATCTTTTTTCCTTTGACAATTTCTGCAGCTGCTCTCAGGTCGGACATTCTTCCATTGGTACAGCTGCCGATAAAGGCGACCTGTACCGGGATGTCCCTGGCTTTCTGGCCGGGAGTCAGTTTCATATGAGCATAGGCTTCTTCCAGAGATTTCTTCATATCATTAGACAGGCCGCTGAGTTCAGGCAGGTTCTCATCCACCGAGACGCTCTGGGCCGGAGTGATTCCCCAGGTAACCATGGGAGAGATGTCGGCGGCATCAAATACTACCAGATCATCATATGTTGCTTCTGTATCAGAGGGCAGGGTCTTCCACCAGTTGACAGCCTTGTCCCAGGCCTTTCCTTCGGGACAGAACTCACGTCCCTTCAAGTAGGTAAATGTGGTTTCATCGGGGTTCACGTATCCCGCACGGGCCCCCCCCTCGATGGACATGTTGCAGACAGTCATACGGCCTTCCATCGACATGGAGTCAAAGACTTCCCCAGCATATTCATAGGCGTAGCCTAATCCGCCGCGAACACCCAGGCGGTTGATGATAAAAAGGATCACATCCTTGGGAGTGACTCCTTTGGGGAGTGTTCCGTTGACCTCTATCCTTTTAACCTTGAGTTCATCCATGGACAGACATCCCGTTGCCAGAACGTCCCGTACCTGACTGGTTCCAATTCCGAAGGCCAGAGTTCCGAAGGCGCCATGGGTGGATGTGTGAGAATCGCCGCAGGCAATGGTCATCCCCGGCTGAGTCAATCCTGTTTCAGGTCCCACGATGTGAACGATTCCCTGTTTCCCCGAGGGGGGATCATAGAATGTTATTCCGAAGTCCTTTGTGTTCTTTTCCAGGGCTTCCATCATCAGTTCTGCCTGATTGTCTTCGAAGGGCCGGCTTGTGAAGGAGGTGGGTACAATATGGTCACAAGTCGCAAAGGTTCGTTCAGGAAAGGCAACAGACAATCCCTCTTCCCTGAGGGCATCAAAGGCCTGAGGACTGGTCACCTCATGAACCAGGTGCAATCCAATGAGAACCTGATTTTGACCGGTCGGGAGAACACCCGCGTTATGGGCGTCCCAAATTTTGTTATAAAGTGTGTTTTTTGCCACAGTGTTGATCCTTACTTTATTATGGTTCTCTAATTGTAGGAATGATTCTCATCTTTTTCCAGATCTTTTGACCATGTTCGGGAGAATCTCTCTCTTTTCTTGATTAATCCGCCTCTACTCCCTTTTTAACAGGAATAATCTGAGCTGCTGAAGGATGTTGAAGCTTCCGGTTGATCTGGAATTCTATTTGTACTCCCATCCCCTAGCAGTTATAGTTAAGGGATGAGTAATAGGCTGGCTCTCTTTTTTTGCATGTACCTTTATACTGTGTTCTCTCTTTGTGCGATGGATGCTCATGGTTCTTCCAGTATCCGATTCCGGACTTATACCGTAGATGATGGCCTTCTCACCAACTCAGTCTATTCAATATATCAGGACAGCAGAGGTATTCTCTGGCTGGGAACACAGGATGGAATCAACTTTTTCGATGGTAATGAATTTTCGGTTATCGGTGAGAATTCGGCTGTCTCCAGCGGTTATGTCAATGACATCATAGAAGACTCACAGGGGGATATTCTTCTCTCTTCCACTTCCGGTTTATTCCGATATCGCCAGGATCAGGAAGTCGTAGAACCTTATGATGAAAGCCTCATGGCCTATGAAGTTTTGAAAACCATGCCCTTGGCGTCGGGAGCTCTGATCCTTTCGTTACTGGATAAGGGAGTCTTTGTTTTTGATGAAGGGAAGTTGACCCCTCTTTTTCAAAATCTTCAGGCGAAGGACCTGGCCTACAAAGATGATCTTGTTTATATGGCTACCGAAAAGGGTTTGATTGTTTATAATTTGATAAAGAGAAAAACGGAAGATATTCTGTTGAATGATCATAAGATCAATTCTCTAAAAATACAGGGAAATCTCCTTTGGGCAGGTTCGGATCATGGAATCATTTTGCTTGATCTGACAGATGGAACCGTCAAGCAGACCCTGGGTGATGACTTTTTAGTAACGACTATGGTGACTGACGATAAATCAGGGATATGGATGGGAACCGCATCGGGAGGTCTCCGTTTTTATCAGGATGGGGCATACAATAATCCTCGAACCTTTGAAGAGGACAGCACCATCCTGTCTCTTTACATCGACCGCTCTGACAACCTCTGGGTTGGCGTTCTGGGAAGCGGTTTGAAGAAAATTGATATTCACAGACTCGGTTTTTCCTATCTGGGAGCCGAAGAGGGCCTTGATAATACCATCGTTGTCTCCTTGTGGGAGGATGAGGATCAAAGCCTCTGGATTGGAACCTTTGGTGGTGGACTCTATCATTATTCATCCGCCAGGCTTCTTCTGGAACGATTCGTGTCAAATCCTGATAAGCCTGGGTCACTTGGAGATAACCGGGTTATGGGCCTTTTCCGTGACAGCCGAAATAGATTATGGATTGGAACAAAAAATAATGGTCTTTTTTATAAGGATGGAGGGAACTTTATTCCGGTTTCCCAAACTTACAGCAGTGTTTATACCATTGCGGAAGATCAAAGAGGTCGAATCTGGGCCATTACTCAGGGGGGAGGCGTCCATCTCCTCAGTCAGGACGGAACGCTCCTGCAAACTCTCAAACCGCCTCTGCTTCCATCACGATCTTTCAGGACCATGATGATTCAAGATGACCGGGTATACCTGGGTTCGGTAGATGCCGGATTGATTGTCCTGGATCTGGAGGGGAATCTGATCAATCATTTTTCCCCAGAGGCAACCAGCATTCATGGTCTGTCCGGGGCACATGTTATCAGCCTTCTTAGCTCTGAAGATGGAACCCTCTGGGTGGGTACGGCCACAGGAGGTCTTCATCGCTACGACCCTCTGTCCGAAACGTTTCAGAACTATACGACAGATGATGGAATGCCCAATAATACGGTGTATGGAATTCTGGAGGATGGCGAGGGAAGGCTCTGGACCAGTACCAATAAGGGTCTGGCACTTATTTCTCCCGAGTCCATGGATATCTCAATTTTTACGATGTCCGACGGTTTGCAGAGTAATGAGTTTAACAGCGGTGCGTCCCTGCGTGGAAAGAGCGGAACTCTTTTTATGGGAGGGGTTGGTGGGCTCAGCTATTTTGATCCGGAGATTGTTGAAACTAATAAAAATGCTCCGGAAACACTGCTGTCCGGGTTGAGTATAAACAATAAAAAGATCTCTGTGAAAGAAAAAATCCATGACAGAATCCTTTTACCAAAGGCTCTTTATCTTATGGAGGAACTGAAACTGACCCAGGACGAACTGGTCATTACCTTTCATTTCAGGGCGCTTCATTATTCAGAACCCGAAAAGAACAGTTACGCCTACTATCTGGAAGGATTGGAACCCGATTGGAATTATACTGGAAACAGCCCTAATTCTACCTACACAAAGCTTGCCCCGGGAAGCTATCGTTTCCACTATAAAACTGCCAGTTCAGACGGTTTCTGGTCTCAGGAAAAGTCACTCAAAGTGGTTGTAGAGTCAAGATTTTATCAAACCTTGATTTTTAAGGTTTTTCTGGTCATCGTCTTGCTGGGATTTCTTCTTCTATTACTGCGATTGAAAATCCGGAAGACTGAGGAAAAGACGAATCTTCTGGAAGAAAGAGTAAAGGAACGAACCATGGAACTTGAACAGGCCCTCAACCGGGAAAAGAAAATGAGAGATGTTCTTAACGTGGGAGAAAAAATGTCCTCCCTCGTCAGTCTGACGGTCCATCTCGCTCATAATCTCAATACCCCCCTGGGTTCCAGCTTGACAGCCCTCTCTTTTTTAAAAACCTCCCTGGAAAAAAGCGGTGCCGATCCTACTCAGAAGGATAGCTGCGACATGGCTCTGGAGGGAACAAAACAAGCAGTACAGATTGTCAATCAGTTATCCAGTGCTTCCAGTGCTCAGGCACTCCCCACTCCGGTACTGTTCAATCTCAGTGAAATTCTGGATGAATACATTGGTCAGCATTGGAGTCATGCCCTTCGCAAGACTGGAATCCATTGTATTCTGGATTTTCCGAAGACAGAGCATGTCATTCTGGGATCCATCAGCTCACTCCAGGAGATTCTGGACAGCCTGATTGGCAATTCTCTCCAGCATGCCTTCAAGGATCTTGAAAAAGAGAAGGAAAAAAAGATTTCACTGAAGCTTGTGTATTCTGATAAAGAGGCTCTTCTTATTTACCGTGACAATGGCAAGGGTATCAAAGATGAAGTATTAAGCAAGATCTTTGAACCCTACGAAGGGAGTCATGCTTCGGGTAAGACTGGTGTTGTCGGCATGGGTTTATTTCTGGTCTATAACCTGATTAAACTGCAGTTTTCGGGCAGTATCAGTAGTGTCCAGGACACTGAAGGGGCCTGTTTTCATATTAGGCTCCCTTTAATCAAAGAGAAGCGGGTATAATATTCTATGAGTATTGATGGAGATAAGAGTTTACATTTCAGCTCAGATATAAAAGAACATAAGGAATCTGTTCCTGAAGACCCCTGGAAGATCCTGATCGTGGACGATGAATCCATAATGCACTCCGTAACAAAGCTTGTTCTGAGGGATTATCGGTTTGAAGGGCGAAAACTTCATTTTCTTTCAGCCTATTCTTCTATTGAAGCCAGGACAATCATAAAGGAAAACCCCGATATAGCGGTTGCTCTCATCGATATTGTCATGGAAGAAGACAACAGTGGACTCCAATTTGTCCATTGGTTACGGGATGATCAGAAAAACAGAGAGATTCGCATTATCCTGCGGACCGGACAACCTGGACTCGCTCCGGAAAGGGATATCATTCAGCGTTACGAGATTAATGATTATAAAGAAAAAACTGAGCTTACAGATGTCAAACTGATAACATCTTTAACAGTGGCAATCCGTGGATTTCGGGATCTTCATGTGCTGAACCGGAACCGGCATGGTTTTCAGAAGATTTTGGCTGGGGGTACCGAACTCTGGTCGACAGAGAATACCCGTGACTTTCTATTCCGTATTCTTCAGCAGTATCAGCGGATTGCCGCAGGAGAATCCGGTCTTATCCAAAAGGATTCTCTGATTATTCAGAATGGGGACATGGGCTGCCGAATCCGTCTGGGGACTGGAATCTATGCAGAACAGGAAGGCTCCTCTCTGAGTGAGGCGTATGACAGTGAGTTTGCCCCCCTCATCAAGGAGTGCGCCCGGGGGGGCAGTATTATATATGTCTTTCCCTTTCTGGCCTGTGCTCTGGGTACCCGGCAGGATGAGGGCCTTTATCTCATCACCCGTCTGGGAAAAGCCCCGGATAAAACGGATCATAACATTCTGTCGGCCTTTTTGATGAACACCTCTCTGGCCATGGATTATTGGATCCTTTCGGTGAGCCGTTCCCGATCTCAGAAGAAAATGCTCTACTTTCTCTCCGAGGTCATAGAACAGCACTTTGCCGAGACGGGGAATCATATCCGCAGAGTCTCTGAAATGGTATATCTCATGTCAATCAAGCTGGGCATACAAGAGGACCAGGCTGAGAATTGGAAAATGGCTTCCATCCTCCATGATCTGGGCAAGATTGGTATTCCTGATCATATTCTGAAGAAACCAGGCAAACTCAGCTATGAAGAGATGGTCATCATGAAATCCCATGTACAGATCGGGTATAAAATGCTCAGCTCCAATAAGGATGAGTTCTTTCCCGATGCCGCGGCTATTGCTCTTTCACACCATGAATGCTGGGACGGCAGCGGTTATCCTGATGGTCTCAGGGGAGACGAGATTTCCCGTCCAGCCCGGATTCTGGCGGTTGTTGATGTTTTTGATGCCCTGACGCATAAACGTATTTATAAAGAAGCCTGGAAAATGGAAGAAGCCCTGAAATTCATCCTGGAGAAAAAAGGCCGGGATTTTGAGCCGGATCTGGTAGATTTGTTTCTCGAAAATTATGAGGAGATGAAAGGAATTCTGAATGCCTACCCTGATTAAAGCATTCCTTCTGTTTATAATTTCTCTCTCGCCTCTTCCAGCACAGGAGCTCAATCTGAGCCGTCTTCCCTTGCAGGAAACCTATGCCGATAGTCGTTCTGTGCTTTATGAAATAGTGAATACCCCCGAATCCGAGTGGTTCAGCCCCAATGAGAATATCACGGAGGAACCCGATCAGGATCTCTGGCTGAAAATTCCTTTGGAGACGGTTCAATTTGAGACTGATTTTTATCTGACAGAGCACAAAGGCCTGCGTTTCTGGGAGTTTTTTCTGATGAAAGGAGATTCCCTTGTTCACAATGCTCAAGTGGATTGGACCCAGCCTCATCAAGGCAGTTCGTACCAGGCCATTCTATACCGGGGATTTACCTACGCACCGGTTACACAGTATGCGGGAGAGGGATATGTTCTCTTCATTCATATCAGGAAGCAGTATCAGTCACAATATAACTTTATACTGAGAAGTTATGAAAATTTTGTTAAGAATCAGCAGACCTGGTCACTGATTCAGGGACTTGGCCTGGGATATTTCTTCGTCATTCTCCTCCTTTCCATACTTTTGATTATCAACATGAAGTATATTATTAATTGGCTTTTTTTACTCCTGGTTCTGTTTTCGGGTCTTAATATCCTGTTTTTATCGGGTCTGGGACCTTATCTTACTGTTCTTGTTATTCCCAGAATCTCTCTGCTGTTCTGGTTTACTCTGATGGGACTTTTCAATCCTGCTGTCATACTTTATCTGCAATCATTCCTCGCATTATCAGTCGAGAAGAAAGGCATCAGATATTATTTTGTATTCCTACTTTGTTTATCCATAGCCCTGTCTCTTGTCCCCTTGTTTGCCCCTACTGATAAAGTCCAGTTCTTTGTAAATCTACAGAACATCTTCTCCTCTCTGCTGATCGGAGTCGGGTTGATCTGGCTGACCGCTAAAAAAATCAGACCGGCCCGGTGGCTTCTCGCAGGATGGTTCTTGTATCTTTTCGTAACCTACCTGGGATATGTTCTGTCTCAAATGGACGAAAGCAGAACCATGATATCCCCTGTCTGCTCTTTTCTGGGACAGGGCTTTCTAGTCATGCTCTTTGGAGGGGCCATGATCATGGAC
>NZ_JAQIBL010000241.1 GCF_027859075.1 Oceanispirochaeta sp.
GAATTAGTCATCTCAACAAAGGCTGGGTATTTAATGTGGCCAGGACCTTATGGTGAATGGGGCTCCAGAAAATATCTTCTATCCAGTTTAGATCAGAGTTTGACCCGAATGGGCCTTGATTATGTGGATATATTCTATTCTCACCGATTTGATCCCAATACTCCACTGGAAGAGACAATGGGTGCTTTGGCTACAGCAGTAAAGCAGGGCAAGGCTCTTTATGCTGGTATTTCATCCTATTCTGCGGAAAAAACTCTGGAGGCTTCACGTATTCTTAAAAATTTGGGTGTTCCTGTTCTTATTCATCAGCCTTCCTACTCGATGTTGAACCGCTGGGTTGAAGAACAACTGCTCGATACTCTTCTTTCTGAAGGGATTGGATGCATACCTTTTACACCTCTGGCACAGGGGCTTTTAACAGATAAATATCTGAATGGGATTCCCGCTGATTCAAGAGCATTAAAAGCTGCTAGTTTTAATAAGGATAAGTTTTTAAGCGAATCCAATCTGGAACATATAAAAAAGCTCAATAAACTAGCAGAAAACCGCGGTCAGAGTCTTGCACAAATGGCTCTCGCGTGGATTGCTCGGCAACCGGCAATCACAACTGTACTGATCGGTGCCAGTAAGCCTGAACAGATAATTGAGAACATAAAGGCCTTTGAAAATATTGATTTTACAGACGAAGAATTGAAGGCAATAGATTCATATGCTGTTGATGGAGGAGTTAACCTCTGGGCGCAGTCCAGTCAATTTTAATTAATTCCAAATTTTTTCATAGCTTTTATTGCTGGGCCACATCAGGGCGATTTCTGGAATTATTAAATTGGCCGTCATTCCAGTTCGATTCCCGCTCTATCAAAAAAAAAGAGACTGTCCAGCAAGCTGTAATAGATTCTACCAATGCTGATTTACAGCATTGGTGGTTATTTTGGTAAGGCCTCAGGGTGGTGGGACGGGAATCGTACCCGCAACGGGATTCTATTTGGCATTATAAGGATCAGATAAATATTTAGTAAATAAGTAGATAGGGGAAAATAAAAGATAGATAGGATAAATGGGAATGGGGGAGGTTTTCCTGCTTATTAGAGGATTCTTATCCCCTTATTTCTTTGTATACCGGATAAAGGTATTCTTGTAATTTCTCCATAATTAAAGAGAAATCGATCTGGTTGATTTTGATCCGGTTTAGAAAAGCCTTCCACAACTGTAGGTTCCGAGGATCTGAACTGAATCTATTTTGGAATATTGCTGGTTTCAGGGGAAGAATGGTTTGTCTTCTTTCAAAGGTTAGCCTGATGGCTTCCTTCAATGAATCTATATCTATCATATTATTTATCAGGATATCGTATATATCATAAAAGTCTTTCATCCTGCTGTTTCGGATATCGAGTATGATCATTGCTTCAAACTTTTCAGCTATAACCGATTCCAATGAGTAAGCAGATATTCTGAATGATTCCGAGTCAAGCAGTAGGGGGTATTCCATTTGAACCGGTCCAGGGAACACAATGTCACCAAAACCAATATCAAGTTTCAGGTTCGTACGGATAGAACCAAGTCGGCAGAGTACTTTTACCCTCTGTCCATGGTAATCTGCTCCTTCAGTGATTTCCTGAAGACTCATCGACTGTGTATCAAAGGATAGTCCGTCTTCAATGGGGATCGAAAGGATCTTCGATAGGATGATTTGTATTGAAACTGCATCACTTGGAATATTCAAGCCGAGTAAGTCAATGTCCAAAGTGGGGCGGCTTTTAAAACCGGAGAGTGTGTAGAGAAGCAGCCCTCCTTTGAGACAAAAAGATTCCGCATACTTCGAATGCCCAATCCTTCGGAGTATACCTTCCTGCATATATAGACGTGATATCAACACAAAGTCTCTCTTTTCTTCTCGGGAAAGATTATGTAGCCGCGTTTGGATGGATGCTGCAAGGTTTTTCATAGTAGTACATCCAGGTATTGATTGAGAACAGTTTCGATTCGAAGCTTACGCGCATAGCTGTATAGAGTGTTGAGATTCCTATGCTTGCATATCATATATTCCTTAAGGACTTCCTTCATAATATCGATCCCGATCTTGTATCTAAATCGTACAGCATCGCAGACGACTCTTTCCCTGTCATACATGGCTATCTTTTCGCCAGTTTCCATTTTGACTTCTGTGCGTCCAAGAGTCAGAATATTCGCTGAAATATGATACAGCCTGATAGGAGGATATTCCGGTAGTACAACCTTTCTTCCCCGTTGGATTGCTATGTGCGTTTCCGGGGGATTCCAGGTTGTCAGCTCGTAGAAGGAGAGCGCTGTTCCCATGCAGATGATTCCATCAGGTACTGTAAGCAGCGCTTCATGAAGATCCGCATAGTTATCTATTTCAGCCAAGCTGTAAAGACCGTGTTTAAGCTTGATGATGGAACCTTCTTGGACAAGCTGTTGGAGATATTTGTGGTGGATTCCTTTGGAACGTATATCCTGGGTTTTGGCATAGCCGGAATGCTCCATAAAGATATGTATGATTCGCCTTCGGGTTTCGTCGATCATGGCATGACATTATATACTACAATCACATGTAAGTGTAGTATATAATGTCCTTTCTGATGGAAGGATTAAAAAAAGATTGACTGAACTCGCGGATCGGTTTCAATGAAATCAACCATACTTTACGCAGTTTGTGGAGGATTGGACTTACTCTTTTCAATCAGGATATCAAATAAAACCACAGTTCTAGATTCATATACGTCTGGTGTTTACAAAGATGGACAACTGTTTCACTCCAAACGGATTAATCCAATCCTCCGAAAGGGATTAACCAAAATAAAAGCTCTCAAAACGAGTGTCTTAGGTGGGCCTACACGGACTTGAAGCTTGAAAATGAAAGTGGCGATAATGCTGTGTTATATTAAAACCTCTGTTTGAGTTTCAAACGATGGTGACAATTGGGATAGAAGAGTTATTTTTCTCTATTTAATGCTTCGGAAAGGATAAGCAATTCAAAGAATCTTTGAAAACTTGTAGGTATAGGAGTGCAAATGGACTTATATTACTTGGAATTAAGCATACATCTCACACTTGATGATAATCTTGCCAAAGAAGGGGATTGGACTCAGTTTGTTGAACAGTATTATGGAGAGGTTAGTATTTACTCTGAGAATGTAGAGGATTCGATTCTCATTGGGAAAATTGAGTTCGACATCCTTGATGTTACACTTGCTATAAATCATAAAGTGCAATTACTAGATGTTATGGATCAGATTGATTCAGATAGAAACAAATATGCTGAATCAATATTTGATGATTCTAATGGTATTATTGCTAGAGATTTAGGCGGAGAATACTTATATCCAAATGACATTTTTATTTTCCATATGATTGAATTGAAAGAGGAGTTTCGTGGGAATCGTTATGGTGCAGAAATAACAAAGCTAATCATTGAGAGATTTTCTGGAAGATGTGGTCTTTTTGTCATAATGCCCGTACCTCAACAGTTCAAGAAGAATTCGGAAGAACAATTAGGTGAAACCTATGATCAGGCTTTAAAACGTCTCTCTGGTTATTGGATGAGTCTCGGTTTCGAAGCAACTGTTAAAGATCCGGATGTTTTGTATAGGATTACAGGAGATTGACCCCCTTTCTTTCCTGAAAACGTTTAATTTCATGTCTGGTGCGGAATCCAGTCCTAACCGGACACTCATTCCGATATTATGACAGCATTAGAGTACAAAATGAGATGGGTCCTCCAGACTGTCCAGAAACAAATCGCTAAACAGATCCTCAATCTGTTTCTCATTCCATGTGATTTTGCTATTATAATGCATCAATTTTTTTTACAAACGGCATTTATACACAAGTAATTTCCCCACCAAATTATGGCAGGGTGAAGAGAGTGTATAAAATCTCCTCCACGGGGTGGACTGGTTTAATTATCGCCGTAATATAAAACCTTTAGGATATTTATCTCCCAGAGAATATGAATTGATGCATTATGAAAAGGAAGATAGTCTAGCAGAAACAGCTGGACTCAAGTATAACTGTCTCCGGTATTTCCGGGATGATTCAGTTTTGCTTATTTATTTTCTTAGTTCATATATTTTGAGTTCTGGAACTACCTTACTCATATAATTGAAATCTTTATCATTATGCAGTAGAAATAACTCATTTTCGATTGCAATTTCAGCTATCAATAAATCTATAGTACTTCTTATTGTTACTTCGGCTCTTTTGCATATGAAATTTAAGTATGCTGCTTTTTCAAATGATTCTTTTCCATACTTAAGGGAATAAAAATGTATTGTTTCAAGGTATTCCTTCAACTTCTGGAATTCTTCTACTGTTCTTGATCCCTGTAATATTTCCTGATAAATAAACTCATTGATACCATAAGGTATTCCATTTTCGAGTATTTCATCAAATGCTCTGGCAGATATATTGTTAATTCCCTTGAAATAATCAATCAATACAGAAGTATCTACTAATATCATTCACCGGCTCTCATTTTTTTATAATCATATCCATCAGCAAATTTGATCTTACCTTTTAAATCTTGTAAGTTCTTCATTTTTCTGTTCTTTACAAATTCCCTAAGAGCTATTTCAATCAAGTCTTTCTTTGTTTTGATGTTATCAGAATATTTAAATGCTTCTGCTACTAAATTGTCATCCAATACAACATTTGTCCTCATTATACACCTCAGTGTGTGTATTGTAATACACCTTTCAATTATCGTCAAATCCTCACAATACCCTTCGGCCTATAATATTTAATCATCCAGGGCACCCTTAGGCCTTCTACAGGAAATACACCAGGGCAATGTTATTGCCATGGTAGGATAAAACAATATTGCCTGGATAGGATAAAAAACATTGCTCCGGTAATTCAAATTACAAGGCCGAAGGGCATGCATCTTCATTCGCTGGCATTACCTTTTTGTATTGCATAATCTATTAGCAAAGCCTTTACAAACTACCTATCGGTAGCTACCGATAAGCCTAAGGGCCTGAATTTTTACCAGACGATTCCGATATTAATTCCTATCATGGCACTGTTTCCTTTGCTGTCGAAGTAGTACATCAGAGGAATATCAAGTTTAACCGGACCGAGATTGAGTCCAAGTCCCGCAGTAATCCGGGGGCGGATCAATTGTGGTCCATCACCTTTGGTGCCAAGGTCTATATCCGCAGATCCATCGTTAAACTCCAATTGTCTTGTACTTTCGGTGGCTACAATCGGACTGTTCAGATTAACATCCACATTGGAGCTTCCAAAGGCCATATCTACTCCTGCTCCAACGTTCAGATCGATCAACCATAGAAGGCGGACTCCTGTAGAGGCTTCGAGAGGGATTGTCCAGGAATTGGAGGACGCCCCCAGAGTCAGGGTCGGGGTGATATTGATCTCTGTATTATAAGTCTTAGTATCAACAACTATATCTCCTGTTGAAACTGGATCTACCGGAAAGTCTATCTTGAATTCCGATTCGTTTCTTTGGTAGAGAACACCGCTTCCAAAAGACAGACCGCGCCAGCGCAGAAATCCCAGAGGTAGCTGCCGTCCTTCGAGAAACTGGTAGTTTACAAAAGCACCCAGGCTTAGGGACCTAAAGGAAAAATCATCGCTGATGGTTCCGGCGGGGAGGTCGGCATATCCGAATTTAACGGCTCCATAGAGATTCTCCACAAAGTGATCCAGGTTGATGCCCAGGGTGGCTGTGATGGGCTGTGTGGCCGCACCAAAATAGATATCACCTTCTGTTTCGATGTCGCTTATGGCCTCTCCTATAACCGCAACATCACTGGACGGGGCGGAAAAAGCAAAACCGGTTCCAAAGGTAAGGGCAAAGATCTTATAATCATTGTAGTTTCTCTGGGTTCCTATATGGGTAGAGGTTGCTCCCGCATTGGCAAATCCCAGAGCAAGATCATCCTGCCCGATATAGGGTAGAATCTGAGTATTTATCTCAGTCTTTAATCCATTTGTGGCTGTTACAAGTTCAGCATTAATTAAATTATCTAGAAAATCATTTCCTGTTGGTACAACAGTCGGTGCTTGAATGGTCACCTGCGCCATAAGCATTAAGGGTAATATAAAAAGCATGAGCCCTGTAAATACTATATTTTTCTTTCTCATAAAATCCTCCGTTATTAAATTCATATCCTATTTATAGTATATGTTATTTCTTAGGTTATTTCCTGATTCTTTAAAATCAGACCCAACAGCGCATGCATACCTACCCCTTTTCCGCTCCAGGTATTCGCGCGTCTTTTTCGGTTCGATTCCCGCCTCATATCAAAAAAAGAGACTGTCCAACAAGTTGTAATAGATTCTACCGATGCTGGTTTACGGCATCGGTGATTATTCTGGTAAGGCCTAAGGGTGGAGGTGGCGGGAATCCACTACAATCATCAGCATCCTGCAGATTCATTTCGTGCCTCTTCATTCGCTGGCATTCGGCATCGTGCCTCATTTCCGCCTCACGGCGCGCTCATTTCAGTTCGATTCCCGCTTATATCAAAAAAAAATAGACTGTACAGCAAGCTGAACAGTCTCTTTTAATGGAGGTGGCGGGAATCGAACCCGCGTCCTATTGGGCGCAAGCAAGGCCTCTACAGGTTTAGTCTCTACTTGGTGATTCGGACTTTACGAGAGGAGAAAACAACCCTGAAAAATCCTACTTCCGGAGTGATGTCCCTCTTCTATCCCGGACAAAAGAAAAGGTAAGTCCTGATTTCTGGCGGACAGTCTCAAGCTCAGAACGGCGCCTAAGGTGCCCGTCGCTAACTTATATTAAGCTGCGAGTGTAAGTGCTGAGTTGTCGAAAGAAACGACAACTACGTCTTCTTTTTTGGCACTTAAAAATTTTGACAGTTTAAGGAGATAACGCTCCACCTGCAGCCCGACGAACGGTAACCAACAGTCGAAACCTTGACACCCCCGGTGAATGTAATGTGAAATCATCATAATGAGATATGACCGGCGAGTCAAGAAGGACACACCTGTCTGGAAGGTCCGGGTCTCTCTATTTTACCCGGAAAATTCTTTCTGTATCCCGTTTCATATCTTTCTCTTTGATTGTGGCACGCTTATCGTACATCTTTTTACCCTTACAGACTCCAACATCCACTTTGACCCTGCCATTTTTCAGGTAAAATTTAAGAGGGATCAGGGTAAAACCTTTTTCAATAATTTTACGTTCAAGCTTATTGATTTCCATTTTATGAGCCAGTAATTTCCTTACACCATCAGAACTATGGTTATTAATATTACCAAAGTCATAAGGAGTAATCTGCAGGTTTTTAATAAAAATCTCGCCGTTATTGATTTCAACAAATGAATCAGGGAAGGAAAATTTACCAATCTTTATTGACTTAACTTCTGTTCCTTTCAGGACAATTCCACATTCCATACTTTCTGAGATTGTGTAGTTATGCCGGGCCTTTCTAGTCTCACCCAGCACATTTGATGGGGCTTTCTTTTTCTTTGACATCGTATCTTACCTTTGTACAAGCAGCAGGGGACGTAAACCAACATAGGCTGTACACCAGGAGCCGGGTTGAGACCCTCTTGTATCAATATTCACCTGACCGGGATTGTTTGCCCAGCTTCCACCGCGTACCGCAAAATCCGGGAATGAATACTGACTGTCCCTGCTTGTTTCAGTGATATTATAGAGAAAAGGATCGTTCATGCCAAACCCGTTTTCACACCATTCCCAAAGATTTCCTTCCATATCATATAGATTGAGGCTTCCAGGCTTGAATGAGCCGGCTTCCAGGGGGCCTAGGTTTTTCTGAGAGGGGCGTTCACTACTTTTAAGACTATTGACCAGGGCGATCTCTTCCCACTCCCATTCACCAGGCAGCCTGACAGTCATTCCTGCTGAATCAAAGTATTTGTCTTCCATCCATGAACAGAAGGCCTGGGCCGCCGGGTGGGAGACAAAACGGAGAGGTTCTCTTGATCTGCCGGGTACAATTTCACTGTCCCAGTCGTGAAGGTAGTTTTCATCAACCCACTGATTTTTCATTAGCTCATCAAGAGCCGAGAGTGTCCATTCAGGATGATCTGCCAGAAAGAGTGCATACCAGCCCTTGGTAATCTCTCTGTCTGCGGCATAAATATCATATTCCTGCCCATCCCTGTTCAATCGGCCCACAGTTCTGAACTGCAGCGGATCTGAAAGAAGAGGTTGGTAGGACTGAGTCCCCCCTGTGATGACAAGACCATTGTTCCTTTTCAATTTTGGATCCATAAAATCGATCGAATCCAGGGTGTGATATTGTTTGAAAATATCCAAACTTCCGGGATTCTTTTTCAGAAAATCAACACCCGTCAGAATGGCAGTCAGATAGCTGTGAGGATTCAGAACTTTTCCTTTCGTTGCAAACAGAGCCGCACTGTCCTGCCATTGTCTGTAAGCCTGAATCTGAGCTGCCGAACGTAATAAAGATATATGATATTCAAGGAGATCTTTTTCTGAGATTTCTGAAGTATTTTGTGCACTTCTGTAGTATGCCGCCATGAGTCCCGTCATCAAGGGAGGAAGGGGCTGGGATGAATAACCTTCGTCAGTCTGAAACCAGGATGCACTGTTTAAATGTTCCCTGTTTAAGGATTCTCTCGTCAGATTAAAGTTGAGGGGAGAGGTGAAATCCTTTTTTCTTTTTATGAAGAGGGAACCAAAAACCTGTCCTTTCACCTTCACAACTTTAGTGAACGTTTCATGGTAGGGAGTTTTAAGGGTTATTTCTCTCTCTCCCCGGGGGACAAAGTAAAGCCCTGGGGTTGCTCCTAATCTAATATCATCTGCATAAACTGAAGCTCCCTGGGGAGAGGATGAAAAGCGGTAATAAGTTCCGTTTTTAAGGAGTCCGGGCAGAATAAAAACAAGAAAAACGACGAATAACAGAAGGAAAACATAGACATATTTAATATAGCATTCCGGCTGAATTCCGAATATTGGTTTTAGGGTTACTTTCTGTTCATTCAGTTCATCTTCTGACAGCTCAATTCTCTTCATAGCAGGATTATAGGAATACTATATAGACTTGTCAACGCAGAGGCATATGTGGTAATTTTCTCTGTAAACTTCCTCCTAAGGAAAACTAATGGATTCGATATCATTGAAACTTGTAGGATTCTCCGAAAAAATCCTAACAAATAGAAAAATTAAAAACTTGAAAAAAAAGAAGAAACAGCAGGCCAAAAACCCTGTTGTGGATTGGTTGGAAGCCTTTCTCTGGGCAGCCATGGTAGTACTTCTGATTAATCAGTATCTGTTTCAGGCCTATCAGATCCCTTCTGGTTCCATGAAAGATACTCTTCTGATTAAAGACCGCATCTTCGTAAATAAGTTGCTCTATGGTCCGGAATTACTCCCTGGAATGGCCAAAGTCCCTGGTTTTAAGATTCCCCAGAGGGGAGAAGTCATCATATTTGAAAATCCCGTGTATCTGTCCCAAGGACCGGTATTTGATATCATGCAGAGAGTTATTTATATGCTCACCCTGTCCATGGTGGACATCGATAAGGATGAAAACGGGAATCCCAAGGCGCATTTTCTGATTAAACGGCAGATTTCTCAGGATGGAGATATTTTCAGACAGTATCAGGGGAATTTACAGATTAAAGCCAGAGGTGAAACTGATTTTCTAAATGAGGTCGATTTCAAAAAAGTTTCCGGACTCTCTTATGGAAATAAGAGAACCATTGATCCCGGAGAATATCCTATCTTTAAGGCCTACGGAGAGGCCTATACCCTTCAGGAAGAGGGCCTTTCCATTCCGGCAGATCTTCGTAATACTGCATCCCGGATTGACCAGGTCCTTCATAAGGATCCATTGGAAATGGATCTTTGGCGGCAAAAAAAGAAATTTGAAATTCAGCCCTATAATACTTCCGCATCGGTTCGTTGGCGGAAATCAGCCGTCACAGGATCTTATGTTCCCATCGGATGGGTTCTTCCCATGGGAGATAACAGAGATAATTCAAATGACGGCAGGTATTTTGGAGCGATTCCCAAAAATAAAATTCTGGGAAGAGCCATGTTCAAATACTGGCCGGTGGCAAGAGCCGGGATAATCCGTTAGTGTACTCCAGCTCTTCACGAAAGGCCATATCTTATAAAGATCGAAAGGCCATTGCCTCCAGACGGGTTAGAAGGATTATCTCCCTGCTGCTTTTCTTTACTCTCTATCTGTTTTTCAGCAATTTTGTGTCGACACCCCTTAAGGTGGTTTCCACTTCAATGAAGCCTCTTCTTTCTCCAGGAGACAGAATCCTTTATTCCCGTATGCTTGTGGATAGACAAAGCAGGTTCATTCAAGGGGATGAATCCGAATTATCCCGTGGAGATCTTGTCATCATTTCACCTCCTTATTTTCGTGAGAATCAGATGATAATAGACAAAATCAATCCTGTTATCCGATTTTTTACTTTCCAGAAGATTCAATTTAGCTCCTACTCCAGATACAGCTGGGAAACAAGTTATTTGATTAAAAGGGTCGTTGCCATACCTGGGGATACCATCAGGGTGACTGGACATAGGGCGAGTCTGAAAGTCGCGGGAGAAAAGAATTTTGTTTCTGAAGATCAGCTGCTCAAGGGGATATACAGGGTTAATATCAATCAAAATCCCGATGACTGGGAATCAGGATACCCCCTGGATGGCAGTACCCAGGAATATAAGCTGGGTGAAAAGGAATTTTTTGTACTCGGTGACAACAGGGGGGTAGGGAGTGATTCCTCCATTTGGGGACCCCTCCCTAAAGAACGGATTATCGGTAAAGTCTTTTTCAGGTATTGGCCTTTTTCCGGTTTCTCATTTCTGTGAAAGCCTACCCGGCTTCCTTATACATTCATATTCCTTTCTGCAAGAGAAAATGCGACTATTGTGATTTTTATTCAATCTGTGATTCATCCATAGAGTTGGATCTCCTGGAACAGATTCCCCGCCAAATTGAACTATTAAAAAAGCAATTCAATCTGGACTTATTTAAAACAGTTTATCTGGGTGGCGGTACTCCCGGATTAATAGGCAGTGAGTCTCTCTCCGGGCTTCTTCTTTCTGTTCAAAAAATCAACAAGAGTTTTCTGCCCTCGGAAATAACCCTCGAATGCAATCCCTCCAATGTGACCGTTGAGAAAATGAAGGCCTGGAAAGACATGGGTATTACAAGGATCAGCCTGGGTGTTCAGAGCTTTCAGGATGTGTTCCTGAAAAAAGCCGGGCGGCTAAGCAGCCGGGAATTGATATTGAAGGCACTGACACTGCTCAAAGAGGCTTCCTGCTTTGAATTGAACATTGATTTGATTCAGGGTCTCCCCGGAATGAGAGGCGAGGATCAGCTTAAGGATCTGGAGGAAGCTCTGAGCTGGAAGCCGGATCATATTTCCTGGTACAGTCTTATCCTGGAAAACGGAACAGTTCTGGAAGATTCTTGGGAAGATAGGAACGGATCTTTGGTCGAAGACAATGATCTATCCTGGGAATCAGGATGTTTATTCCTTGAGAATGCAGGATATGAGCGATATGAAATTTCCAATTTCTGCCGGGAGGGAAAAAAGAGTCTTCACAACAGCAGTTACTGGAAACTGGACCCTTATCTGGGTTGCGGTCCCTCTGCTGTTTCCATGCTTAAAGATTCATCAGGACTGATCCGCCGCTTCAGAACAAGAGCCGATGCACTGAACTATTCCCGGGGCAAATTTGAGTATGAAGATTGTGAATCCATAACATCCATTGATTTTTTAAAGGATTATCTCCTCATGGGGCTCCGACTCTCAGAAGGTATCCATTTGCAGACTTTTGAGGGTATTTTTGGAAAGACGGCCTCCGAGCTTTTTCCCTGCTCATTGAAGCGCTGGATAGAAAGAGAATGTCTGATTCAGGACTGTTTTTCCATCCGTCCCAGCAGCAGAGGGATGAACCTGCTCAATTCAATATTAATATCTATTTTTGAAGAATTGGATGAACAAAAGAGTCCGTTGAGTCTCCGATGGCCTTCTGAATAGGCCTTCTGATTCTTGACAGTCTAATTTTCATTGTGGTAGTTTTTGATGGTGTAACAAGTAATATTAATCATTTGGTTTTAAGGAGATATAATGTCAGGACATAGCAAATGGGCTTCAATAAAGCATAAAAAAGGGGCTCTTGATGCAAAAAGAGGAAAACTTTTTACAAAAATCATCAAGGAAATCAATGTATCGGCTCGTATGGGAGGCGGAGATATTGAAACAAACGCAGGCCTCAGAACCGTCGTTCTTAAAGCAAAAGCAGCCAACATGCCTAAAGATAACATCGACAAAGCGATCAAGAAGGGTATTGGTGGTATGGATGGTGTTGACTATGTCGAACTTCAGTATGAAGCGTATGCACCTGGAGGAGTCGGTCTTCTTATTTCAGCCCTGACAGACAATAAGAACAGAACCGCCGCAGATGTCCGGTCTATACTGAACAAAGGGGGAGGATCACTGGCGACAACAGGAGCCGTTTCCTATCAATTCGCTCGAAAAGGTGTCATTGCCTATGATGGTGAAGATGTCGATTTTGAAGCTCTTTTCGAAGCCGCTCTGGAAGCCGGAGCAGAAGATGTGACGAATGATGACGGTGCCATCGAAGTTCTGACAGATACGGCCGATTTTGAAGCTGTACTGACAGCTCTGCAGGATGCCGGGTTTAATCAGATCAGTGCGGAGATTACCATGGTTTCTGATACCAATGTCACACTGGATCACGAACATACGGGTAAGGTACTTCGCCTTATTGACCGTCTTGAAGACAATGATGACGTACAGAATGTTGCCAGCAATCTGGATATTCCTGCAGACTTTGAAATGGAAGAATGATTCCCATTCTGGGGATTGATCCCGGTTTGGCACATGCAGGCTGGGGACTCATCACTCATGATGGGATGAGAAGCCGGTATTTAGCTCATGGTGTGATCAAGACTGATTCAAAAGCATCCATAGCAGACCGGCTTCTTTGTCTTTACGACGAATTAAGCAAGGTCATTGAAGAGTACAAACCCGGCACAGCAGGGATCGAGACTTTGTATTTTGCAAAGAATGTCAGCTCGGCCATGCCCGTGGCGGAAGCTCGGGGAGTCCTTATTCTCTGTATGGCAAAACATAATCTGACAGTAATAGATTATACTCCCCTACAGATTAAACAAGCGGTTGTTGGAAACGGCAGGGCCGAAAAAAATCAGGTTCAGTCCATGGTAGCCCTCATTCTGAAGCTGAAAGAGATCCCCAGGCCTGATCATGCCGCCGATGCTCTGGCGGCAGCCTTATGCCACGCCCATACAGGAGGATTGACTTGATAAACAGCATCAAAGGTGTCATCACAGAAAAAGGTGATTCCTGGATCTGCCTTGAAAATCAGGGGATGGAATGGAATCTCATAGCCTCGGGCACCACCATATCATCCCTGCCGGCCATAGGTAATCAAGCCAGAGTCTTTACCTGGCTCTATCATAAAGAAGATCAGATGGCCCTTTATGGATTTTTCTCCCCTAAAGAACGGTTTCTATTTCTGGATTTAATCTCTGTCAGCGGTGTCGGCCCCAAGGGTGCCATTAAGATATTATCTGCTGTCCGTCCGGATCAATTGATTCTCTATCTTGAAGAAGAGAATCTTGATGGTCTGTCCTCTTTGCCGGGGCTGGGAAAGAAAACAGCTCAGAAAATTCTTCTTCAACTCAGAGGCAAGCTCAGTTGGGATGATTCATACGGTTCAGGAAGTGGGAACAGTGGCCCCGAGTCAGAGTGGGTTGAATCTCTCACGGCAATGGGTTTTGATAAGAGAAAGGTTCTTTCACTGGTCAAGACGCTTATGAAGGATGAGGACATTTCAGTCCTGAGTCCTGATAAGAAAGAGCAGGAAATATTGCGAAGAGCCATTGTTGAACTCAGCTCCTAAGGTGAAAATATATGTCAGATGACAGCATTTTATCAGGCCTTTCCTATCATGGTGAAGAACCGTCGGAAAATCCGATACGCCCCCGCCTCCTGAGTGAGTTCCTGGGGCAGGAAGATATAAAAAGCAACCTCCGAATCTTCATTGAGGCAGCCAAACAAAGGGAAGAGCCTTTGGATCATGTTTTTCTTTCAGGCCCTCCGGGACTCGGGAAAACAACTCTGGCAGGCATCATGGCCAATGAACTTGGTGTTGATGCCAAGGTTACTTCGGCTCCGGCTCTGGATAAACCCAAGGATCTGGCAGGGCTTCTCACAACAATTACAGAACGAACCGTTTTTTTTATTGATGAGATTCACCGCCTGAAGCCCATCATTGAAGAGATGCTCTATATTGCCATGGAAGATTTTGAATTAGATTGGATCATCGGGCAGGGTCCTTCTGCCAGAACCATTCGTATCCCCGTACCTCCCTTCACCATGGTGGGAGCCACAACAAAACCCGGGCGTGTCTCTAGTCCTTTGTATTCCCGTTTTGGAATCAATGTGAGGATGAACTTTTACAATTTAACGGAGCTGCAGCAAATCCTGACCCGGAGCGCTACAATTCTCAATATCACCATCACCTCTGATGCGGCTCATCTGTTGGCCGGTTCCAGTAGAGGGACTCCCCGTGTGGCCAACAGGCTTCTGCGAAGGATGCGTGATTTTGCCCAGGTAGAGGGCGAGGGGATCATTACCACAGATATAGTACATTCGGGTCTGAAACGTCTTCAAGTGGATGAAAAAGGCCTGGAGAGGCTGGACAGGGAAATTCTGAGAACTCTCATCACAAAATATGGAGGTGGCCCTGTGGGAGCGGAAACTCTGGCTATCTCGGTGGGAGAGAGCATAGACTCACTCGAGGATTTTTATGAACCCTACATGATTCAACAGGGTTTCCTCAAAAGAACGCCCAGAGGACGGGTGGCGACTCCTCTGGCATACAAACATTTAGGATTGGAATGGGATAATGAAAATCAAGGACTTCTCTTTTAACTTACCCCCCGCACAGGTGGCACAGCATCCCCCGGAGACAAGAGGCACCGCCAGGCTGATGGTTATGAACCGCCGGACCGGGGCGCTCAAACACATGAATATGCAGGATTTTCCCGACCTGATTGAAAAAGGAACCCTGGTGGTCTTTAACAATTCGAGAGTCAGAAAAGCCCGTGTCTTTGCACAATCTGAATTTGGCGGAAA
>NZ_JAQIBL010000242.1 GCF_027859075.1 Oceanispirochaeta sp.
AATCTATACCTCTTGAATCTGAAAAAGATTTAAAATTGGAATTGTTCAATACTATAGCATTAATAAATAGAAAGTCACCAACATTGATGTTAGTGACTTTCCTTCTGGATATTCATCTTTTCAGGTGAAGCAGGTCTGAAAAATTACTCTTGAAGAACACCAGTCATCCTCTTACTATCGCTCCCAATGTTGTTGTGTCTGAAAAGAATGCAGACAGCTGATTGTAGCCATACACAAGATAGTTTTCTTCCTTTTTTAATACTTTTCTGACAGTGTTTATATTTTTTCTGTCATTCTGTTTTAATTCCCACCTATTTGATTAATAGAGGCATATCTGATTATCAGATTAAGATCATTAAATCTATTGTTTTCCTGTTTTCAGTTGAAAATTAATGAATTATAAAATTTGATATAAGCAGTTTGGGAAAAAGAATACATTTTAAATATTTAATAGGGAAGGAATTAAAATGTTGAAATGAGCCTTTATAAATAGGTAGAAATAAAAATTGACAAATAGAAGTTTTGCTGATAATCTAATAATCAGTATGATAACAGATAAACAGATTGAATCTGCATCCGTTAAAACCAATGACTCGGAAAGTGAAAACAGACTTGTTATTTTGCTGCAGGAATATATAGCAGCTGAAAAATTGGAAAAAGGTGACAAATTACCTTCGATTATGACCTTTGAGAAATTATGGGGCTTCAATCCCAGTCAGATCCGTACTGGTCTTCTTAAAGCATCCATGTTGGGAATCATTAATATAAAACCTCGATCTGGAAGTTATGTCGGGAAAATTGAGGCATCCGATTTCATCTACAATATAAATCTTGTCTATCGACTGATTATTAATAATGAAAAATCGAATCTATTTGATCTCTATGATCTGAAATATTGTATTGAAGGGGAAGCATGCAGAATCGCCTGCCGTTTTAGAACTGATAAAGAGCATTATCAGTTAAAAAAAATTATTGAAGCGATGGGCTCTGTCGACGATACGAAGCAGATGGTTCAACTGGATGAAGAATTTCATCGTCTTATCACTGATATTACAAAAAATAATATGTTTATCATCCAGGTGGCCGCGATTCATCAGATATTACATGCTCCTAGAATAGCAAACTCACACTACAAAGATAATTATGAAAAATACCATAAAGATCATATTGATCTTTTTAATGCCATAAAGGAGCAGGATGAAGAAGAGGCTGTAAAAATAGCATACCTTCATCACAATCGGAACAAAGAGAAGTGGATGGAGATCCATTCAGTTATATAGACCATCTATATATAGAATATAGAAAATCCCAAGAAATAAATATTTTATGGGAAAGAGGTCTTTATCGGTATCGTACCAGATACTGTTTGTGCACCAGCTGTGTTCAAAAGTGGGCAATCAGATGCTGGGAAAACAAATATATTAAGGCGTGAAATTGAGCACCTGATTCTTAATGATTTCAAATATTTTTTAGCTACTGCCAATGAAATTTCAGGAGATAACATTGAAAAATAAATTTCTATTAAATGGGGTTGTCCCTCCTATAGTCACCCCAGTTGACGAACTGGAAAATGTTGATAAAGCAGGTTTGGAACGTGTTATTGAATATGTTATGGACGGAGGAGTTCATGGTGTTTTTGTAAATGGCAGCAACGGAGAGTTCTATGGTCTTGATTTCGAGAATCAGAAGCGAGCCATAGAAGTGGCTGTTGAATACATTAACGGGAAGATTCCTGTCTATGCCGGGGCATCTGCCATTACAACAAAAGAAGCGGTCCGTCTGGCAAAAATGTCTCAGGATGTCGGTGCGGATGCTTTGACTGTACTGACACCTATGTTTATTCAGCCCTCAGAACAGGAATTATTTGATCACTTTTCAGATATTGCCGTAAGCTGTGATCTTCCTGTCATTCTTTATAACAACCCGGGTAAGACAAATAATCAGATCTCTCCCCGCTTGTTGAAAAGACTCCTGGATGTAGAGAATATCTGCGGTATTAAAAACACATCCATGGATTTCAGTATGACCATGAAATATATCGAAACGGCAAACGACAGAGATGATTTTGCAGTTTTCGGGGGTATTGATTACTACGTTTATGCCACCCTGTGTCATGGTGGGGCAGGGTGTGTAGCCGGTACGGCTAATGTTGCTCCCAGACTGGTCGTGGATATATATGAGAACTATGCAAAGGGTGATCATCTGGCGGCGCTCAATGCTCAGAAGGCCTTAATGCCCATAAGAGATGCTTACGGTTTAGGAACGTTTCCCGTGATGATGAAGGTCATGCTTAATCTTTTGGGAGTGAATGCCGGAAAGCCCATAAGACCAGTGTCTTATGTGGGAGAGGATGTATTAAGACAGACAGAGAAGATCCTGATTGAATCTGGGTTGCTGTCTCAGTAATCAGGAACGATCAAAGAATTTTATAAGATCCGTAATAACAGGATTATATATCTTTGGAGGATATCAAAATGAAAATTGGATTTATCGGACTAGGAATCATGGGGAAACCCATGGCTAAAAACCTGCTCAAAGCGGGGCATGAACTTATTGTTTTAGACATGAATAAAGCGGCTGTTGAGGAATTGATCAATGCCGGAGCAAGTTCTGCCGTGACTCCTGCAGAAGTCGCCTCTCAAACAGATGTAGTTATCACTATGCTCCCGAATTCTCCCCATGTGAAAACAGTCGCTCTGGGAGAAAATGGGCTGATCGAATCTGCTGCCCCTGGCAAAGTCCTGATTGATATGAGTTCTATCGCCCCGGGTGTCTCTCAGGAAGTAGCTGCCGGACTGGAAGCCAAAGGCATGGATATGCTGGATGCTCCCGTTTCCGGTGGAGAGCCCAAGGCCATCGACGGAACCATTGCTGTCATGGTTGGCGGTAAAAAAGATGTCTTTGATAAGTACAAAGATATCATGGACGTCATGGGTGGTTCGGTTGTTTATGTCGGAAAAATCGGGGCAGGAAATACAACTAAACTCTGTAATCAGATCGTTGTTGCTCTGAATATCGCTGCCGTTTCCGAAGCTATGGTTCTTGCCAAAAAAGCCGGCGTGGATCCCGACCTTGTCTATCAGGCAATCCGCGGCGGTCTGGCCGGTAGCACCGTCATGGATGCAAAAGCTCCAATGATGATGGATAGAAACTTTAAACCGGGTTTTAGAATTGATCTGCATATAAAGGATATGACCAATGCCCTGGAAACTTCCAGAGCGGTAGGTGCTCCTCTTCCCATGGCCGCTCTGGCAATGGAGATTATGCAGGCGATCAAGCAGGATGGCTGCGGTGTTGAAGACCACTCCAGTATTGTGAAATTCTATGAAAAACTTGCCAATATCGAAGTAACAAGAGAAGCGTAATATTTTAGGAGAAACTTGATGAGTTCTACACCTGTAATTACAGATATGAAGGTCATTCCAGTTGCCGGGAGGGACTGTATGCTCCTTAATCTGAGCGGAGCCCATGCGCCGTACTTTACCCGTAATATTGTTGTTCTGACTACGGATACGGGTGAAACCGGGATCGGAGAGGTCCCGGGGGGTGAAAAAATCCGGCAGACTCTGGAAGATTCAAAAACCCTGGTGATCGGATCTTCCCTGGGCGACTATAAAAATGTCATGAACCGTGTACACAAAAATTTTCTGGATAGGGATTCAGGTGGAAGGGGTCTTCAGACCTTCGATTTGAGAACCACTGTACATGTTGTGACTGCCATTGAGTCCTGCTTTCTGGATCTGCTGGGAAAATACCTGAATGTTCCTGTTGCTTCTCTCTTGGGAGACGGTATGCAGAGAGAGTCTGTTAAAGTCCTTGGCTACCTGTTCTACCTGGGGGACCCTGACAGAACAGACCTCCCCTATGCCAGAGAAAAAAGTGGGGAAACAGAGTGGTATCGCATCCGGCATGAAGAGGCAATGACTCCTGAAGCTATTGTTAAGCTGGCGGAAGCATCCAGCGAAATGTATGGTTTTAAAGACTTCAAACTCAAAGGCGGGGTACTGGAAGGCCGCGAAGAAATCAAGGCTATTAAAGCCCTGAAAGAAGGTTTCCCTGACGCAAGAATTACCTTGGATCCTAATGGCGGATGGAGTCTGAAAGAAGCGGTTGAGCTTTGTAAGGATATGCAGGGCATACTGAGTTATTGCGAAGACCCCTGCGGTGCCGAAAGCGGTCTGTCCGGCAGGGAAATCCTATCGGAATTCCGGAAAGCCACCGGTTTGCCCACCGCGACCAATATGATTGCCACCGACTGGCGTCAGATGCAGCATTCTGTGGCATTGAACAGTGTCGATATTCCTCTGGCAGATCCCCATTTCTGGACAATGTCCGGTTCTGTCAGGGTCGGTCAGATGTGTGATGCCTTCGGTTTAACCTGGGGATCTCACTCCAATAACCACTTTGATATTTCCCTGGCTATGACCGCCCATGTGGCGGCGGCAGTTCCCGGAAAGGTCACGGCTATCGATACTCACTGGATCTGGCAGGAAGGTCTGGAACGCCTTACTGTGAATCCCTTGAAAATTGTAGACGGACACATAGACATCCCTGAAAAACCGGGTTTGGGTGTGGATGTTGATATGGATCAGGTCATGAAAGCTCATGAGCTGTATGTAAAACAGAACCTTGGGGCAAGAGATGATTCCGCGGGTATGCAGTATCTGATACCCGGTTGGAAGTTTGATAATAAAAAGCCCTGTATGGTTCGCTAATAAAATCGGAATCTTCAGAGTCTGTAAGGCTCTGTAAAAAATAATTAAGGAGATCTTTATGAAAAAATTTTTATTTATCCTTATGAGTCTGCTGGCAATGTCTGGCCTCCTGTTTGCTGAAGGTCAGAGTGACGACAGTAAACTTCTGAAAGGAAACCTTAGAATTGTTATCGGTTCCTCTTCCACAGGTGGAGATACCTATGCAAACTCTGCTATCATTGCAGACGCTCTTGCTTCAGAACTGGGGCTTAATGTAAAAGTTGATGCAACCGGTGTAAATGGTGCTTTTGATGCTCTGAACAGAGACTCTTCGGGTCATACCATCATGATGTTCCATGATCAGGCATATCTCGGTTACCTCTATGGAAAGGAAGGCTATGACAATCCTTTCGTAAAATATGTTGTTGGTCCTACTGTTGCCATTAATCCCGGTAATGCCTACCTGGCACCTAAAAATTCACCCTACAACACTCTTCAGGATGCTATTGATGCAGCAGGATCGGGTACACAAGTCCGTGTTGCAATTCAGCCCGGCGGAGTTTCCGAAATTGGATTTACCGCCATGAAAAATGCCGTTTCCATCGAGTATCCCGGAATGGAAGAGAATATGGTAGCTGTAAACACAGGTTCTCAGTCAGACAAGAACCAGCTGCTTTTTGACGGCCAGGCTGATATCATCAACGGTTCTATCCAGGCGAATGAACAGTATACCAACCTGCCGGCAGACGATATAAAAGCAATGAAATTCCTGTGGCTGACAGCAAGGACTGCGACAATTTCCCAGGCAAATCCAGAGGGTTACGGAGATACTTCCAGAGATGACCTGCTCAAGTTTGTAGAACCTGGACTGGCGAACGATTTTACTTTTGATAAGGAATTTTTCGTCCTCTATAATAAAGAGATGGATCCTGCCCTTGTAAAATATTTTGACAAGGCACTCACCAAAATCTTTGAAGCCGGAGAAATTCAGAATACCCAGAAAAAGGCGTTCTTTATCCCTAACTTTAAAGCTTCTGATGAAGCCAGCACCTATCTGAAAAAGAAGATGAATACCTATGAGGGGATCATTGCATCCCTGAAATAAGCTTGATACCAAATTGAGTCCAGGATCTCCCGGAGTTCACATTCCGGGAGATCCTCTAATTTCGACAGGAGGTCATTGTGTCCGGAATCAGTGATTTATTTTCCATTACAATCGATTTTGAAAAGTCCCATCTGTTTTTTCCAAGAATAATGATTGGGGTTATCATTCTGCTTCTACTGATTATTGGTCTCCAGAGTCTCATTAAAAGACTGGGTGAAGGAAACCTTATAGAATCATTGAAAGGATTCCGGTTCTTTGAAGAGAATTACGATAAAATTAAACTCTACGGCTCTATCGCTTCAGTAGGAATCTATTTTTTCCTGATGGATTATTTAGGCTCTTTTTTTCCTAACCAGGGGCTTGGATTCCTCATTACTTCCATACCCTTTATGTTTACTATGTCATTTTTATTAGTTGGAAAAGATAATTTCAAAAATCATAGGACATCCATTGTGATCAGCTCGATTGCCACACCTCTGCTCTCATGGATTTTGTTTGCCAAGATATTCTTTATCACTCTACCCTAACAAAGAAAATAGGATTTCATTATGGAAATATTTGCATTAATTACCCCGATAACACTAATGCTCTCCACTCTGGGAGTTGCCGGGGGAATCATCTTCGGAGCCATCCCTGGAATGACCGCTACTATGGCTTTAGCGGTATTTCTGCCCATTACCTATGCACTGAATATTAATCAGGCTCTGTCATTATTGATTGGATTGTATGTAGGCGGTATTTCCGGTGGTCTGATTCCCGCCGTTCTACTCAATATTCCCGGGACACCCTCTTCTATAACCACTACATTTGATGGTTATCCAATGACCAAAAAAGGTCAGGGTGAGCGGGCGTTGAAAATAGGGATAGTGTCTTCACTTATCGGAGGTCTTATCTCTGCTGCTGTCCTGGCAATCTTTGCACCGGCCCTGGCGGATGTTGCTATCAGATTCTCATATGTTGAGAAATTCCTGATTATCGTTTTCGCCCTGACTGTCATTGCATCCATATCTCAGGGGAGTATGATGGTCGGCCTGTTGAGCGGATCTATCGGTATTTTACTCAGTCTGATCGGAACTTATGAATCCACTTCTGGTGGTAATGACCATCTCCGACTGATTCCGGAAATCCTCAAACCTTTACTCCGCAGCGGATTTTCCCTTCTGCCGGTATTGATCGGTATGTTTGCTCTGACCGCTATATTTACAGAAGCTGAAAAGGGCGCACATGAAGGACCACGTCAGAAACTGGATCTGAGCTCCGGTGCCAAATTCAAGTTCTCCATTTTTAAGGATCAAATAGTCAATGTTTTTCGCTCTGGACTTATCGGAACCTTTGTAGGACTCCTGCCCGGAGTTGGAGGAAGTGCCGCCTCTGTACTCTCCTATACACAGGCGAAAAACTTTTCCAAGCATCCCGAGAAAATGGGAACCGGGGTTACCGAAGGTCTTGTCGCCTCGGAAACTGCCAACAACGGCCTGACCGGGGGGGCCCTTATTCCTTTAGTCTCCCTGGGAATACCAGGAGACAGCACAACAGCCGTATTGATCGGAGCATTTACATTGCAGGGTATCCAGCTCGGACCTCTTTTCATCAATAATAATCCGGAAGCCTGGAACGGCATGCTCAGCTCACTGATCATCAGTAATATAGTCATGTTCTTTATGATGTTCTTTGCCATCAAATACTTTGCAAAAGTGGTCTTTGTACCAAAATTTATCCTTTATCCTATCATCATCGTGATGTGTACTGTCGGTGCCTATGCCATAAACTACGGTGTAATGTTCGATGTCTGGACCCTTCTGATTTTCGGTATTCTGGCATGGATCGGAAGTAAAGTGAAAATCCAGATCCCCTCTCTTCTGATTGGATTTATCCTGGGGCGCCAACTGGAAATTTACTTTGTTAAAAGTCTGGAGTCTTTTGGGACTTTTACTATCTTCTTCACTAAAAGTAAAATTGCCTGGGTTCTTTGGGCATTCATAATTCTTTCAATTGTCTGGTCAATAGTTCTGGATAGAAGGCAGAAAATCCTTTCTAGAAAAGAAACAACAAGTGGAAGCAAAGAAGAAGACCAATGATACAAGCGATTAAGGTGCATGAGGATGATAATGTAGCCGTTGTTGTTTCCGGCAGCGGTATGAAGGCAGGAGACGTTCTGGAGTCTCATAATCTCACACTACTGGATTTTGTTCCCCAGGGGCACAAAATCGCCCTGGTGGATATTCCTGCAGGATCTAAGATTATTCGTTATGGAGTTCACATTGCTACAGCAAAGGAACTGATTCCTGCTGGTTCCTGGGTCAGTGAACAGATGTCGGAGATTCCCAGTTCTCCGGCGTTGAATAAGCTGGTATTTTCCAAACCGGCAGAGGTTAAAGCGGAATCCCTGGAAGGCTATACCTTTTGGGGTTACCGAAATCCTGAAGGTTCTGTGGGAACCAGGAATGTCCTTGGAATCACGACCTGTGTACAGTGTGTCTCCGGAATGGTGAATCAGCTGGTCCGCCGACTGAAGGAGGAAGAGCTGCCCAAGTACCCCCATGTGGATAATATTGTCGGCCTGAACCACAGTTATGGATGCGGAGTCGCCATCAATGCACCGGCGGCTATCATTCCCATTCGCTCAGTCAAAAACCTCTCTACCAATCCCAATCTGGGAGGAGAGGTGATGATGGTCGGTCTGGGTTGTGAAAAGCTCGAGATGAAGGATCTGGAAGCATTTCATAAAGAAAAGGGAACAACCTCTCTTTCCACCCTTATAATGCAGGACGAAAGGTATCAGGGATATCAGGGTATGATGGATGCCGGAATGGAATTAGGCCGAAAACACCTGGAAAAACTGAATAATCGGAAACGCGAGGAGTGTCCTGTTTCTGATCTTGTTGTGGGAATGCAGTGCGGCGGTAGCGATGCCTTTTCCGGCATCACTGCCAATCCGGCCATCGGTTATGCTGCTGATCTTCTGGTCAGGGCGGAAGGGACAGCTGTTTTTTCCGAAGTGACAGAAGTGCGGGATGCGGCGCCTGTTTTAGCCTCCCGATGTTCTACAGAAGAAATCTTTCATAAGCTGATTAAAGAACTGGACTGGTATGACAGATACCTTAATAGGGGCGGGGCCGACCGGAGTGCCAATACAACACCCGGAAATAAAAGTGGCGGCCTGGTTAATATTGTTGAAAAAGCTATGGGGTCCGTTGTTAAATCAGGTTCCATGAATATAGCAGATGTAGTGGGACCTGGTGAAAAACTGACAAAAAAGGGCCTGGTCTTCGCGGCTACACCTGCCAGTGACTTCGTCTGCGGGACTTGCCAGCTGGCATCAGGGATCAGCATGCAGATATTTTCAACCGGAAGGGGAACACCTTACAGCCTGCCTATTGCTCCGGTAATCAAAGTCTCTTCCAGAAAAGAACTGTCTCAGTGCTGGTTTGATATTATCGATCTGGATGCTGGAAGAATAGCCTATGGTGAAGCGACCATTGAAGAAGTGGGTTGGGAGCTGTTCCACCTCATTCTCGATGTAGCCAGCGGAAAAACACAGGCGGCAGTGGAGAAACTGAACATTCAGAATGATCTTGTACTCTTCAATCCGGCACCAATCACATAAATAATAGACAAGGATATTCTTCGTGTCACACCAGCAAGATAAAATCATCAGAATTAAAATATCCAAACTGCGGCTCCCTTTGAAAAAACCTGTCAGCGATGCCAAAGTCCTGACAGGTGTTCAGAAAAAACCTCTGGAAAATGTGGACCTCCTTTTTGCTCATATAAGAACTAAACAGGGGTTGGAAGGCCTGGGGTTCAGCTATGCCTTGAGGGTCGGGGGCCGAGCTCAATATGCCCATGCCAAAGAAATCGCAGGAACCCTGATAGGGGAAGATCCCTATGATATTCAAAAAATCTGGAATAATCTGATGTGGCTCAGCGCCACGGCTGGAAACAGCGGGATTACTGCTCAATCTATTGCGGCCATCGACTCGGCACTCTGGGATTTGAAAGCTAAAAAAGCCGGGCTGCCCCTTGCCAAATTGATAGGTTCCCATTACGACTCTGTCCGATGCTATAACACATCCGGAGGCTACCTTCAGGCATCCATTGAAGAAGTCATCGAGAAGTCCCGGGAATCTTTGGATAGAGGCATGGGGGGGATCAAAATGAAAGTGGGACAGCCGGATATGAATAAAGATCTCCGCCGTCTGGACACTCTACGGAACGAACTGGGTCTGGATATCCCTATCATGGTGGATGCCAACCAGCAGTGGGACAGAGTTCAGGCTCTTCAGTTCTGCCGGCAGGCAGATCAGTACCATCCAGAGTGGATAGAAGAGCCTCTCAACGCGTATGATGTGGAAGGTCATACGGCACTCACGGCGAAAGTGGACAGCCCGATTGCAACAGGAGAGATGCTCTGCAGCAGCGATCTGCTGAAACAGTATATCTCCCATTCAGCAGTGGATGTGATTCAGCCGGATGCAGCCCGGATCGGAGGAATCACACCTTATCTGAAGATTGCAGATCTCGCAGATGCCGCTGGTATGCGGGTGGCTCCCCACTTTATCATGGAAATCCATGTCCATCTCTCAGCCTGCTATCCCCGGGAATCCTGGGTAGAGCACTTTGAATGGCTGGAACCGCTGTTCAATGAGAGGCTGAAGATTCAGGATGGTAGAATGTATGTGCCTGAAGGTCCCGGTCTGGGATTTACCCTGAGCGAATACTACACGAAGTGCCTGGAAGAAGAAGTCATTCTGAAATAAAAAAATGCCGGCATTTTGAAGCGGAGCAGAAAATTCCATCCCTGGTTACCAGCAGTGGAGAGGTAGAACATCCATGACTCAGTACTTTTTGCCCGTTTTCTATTCTCTTCTCCAAATCTTTATCCTTGCGGGAATAGGATTTGTACTCCGTAAATATATGAAATGGAAGAAAGAGGTCTTTTCAGGGATCAGTCAATTAATTGTAAATATAACCCTCCCGGCCATGTTTATATCCCGCATGTCAGCAATGGACAGATCAGATCTTATTTCAGGGGCATTCTTTCCATTCTATACATTTCTTGTCTTCGGTATATCCTTTCTTCTCAGCTTTGTTTTTGCACATCTTTTCCGGATTCCCAAAGATTCCAGGAACACATATCTGGCTCTGAGCAGTTTTGGAAATGCCGGATATATTCCTCTCGCTCTGATTGATATTTTCATAGTTACAATCAGCGGTTTCAAGGAATATTTTCAGTCGCCACTCCCGTCATTGTATATAGGGGCCTACCTTTTTACCTATAGCCCCATCTTATGGAGTGTTGGACACTATCTGGTAACGGGGGCAACGGGACGATTGAGGATCAGGCAGTTTCTGACACCACCGGTTATCGGAATTCTGATCGGTGTGTCATTGAGTCTCCTGGGGTTTGGTCATGTTCTTTCTGATTTCTCTCTTCCCTTCTACTATATCCATGGGGGTCTTAAAACACTCGGTTCAGTTACATCCCCTCTGATCCTTCTGGTTTTAGGAGCCATGGTGGGAGAGCTCAAATTCAGAAAATCCCTTACCTGGGATGATCTAAAATTCGCTCTGTCTCCCATGCTTGTGAGATACCTGGCAATGCCTGCCCTGTTCCTGCTGCTTCTAAAAAAGTCCCCATATTTACTCGAACTAGCTCCGGCCATTCTGCTTATCCTTTTCATGGAGACGATTGTTCCTCCGCCGGCAAATTTTTCCATAATGACGAAAACTGCCGGAAAGAATGAAGAGGAGACTGCCTTCTCTATTCTAGTCACTTATGGATCATATCTTCTAGTTTTTCCTGTATATCTGATGATTTATTTTAATATAATCCGGTTTTAAGACCTTTTAAATACGCAGGAGGCATCTGGATTCAATTTTTGGTGTATTTCAGAAGACGGATACATTATGAGAGTACTACTCTCCCAATGAAGTTGAAAGCCCGGAAGAATTGACTCTTATTGTCCCCTGGAATGAAAAAAAAGGAACGCCATTCAGTAACATCTGGTATAAATCGTATCATTCCCGGAATGATTCCCAATTAAGTGAAATCATTTTCATGAATTTTGTATAAGCGGGATTCATTCAATATTAATGATGTAGGGTCTATAAGAATTATTGCAGATATTAGTGAAGAAGGACCGATATAAGCCGTTCATTTTAACATGGGAAACATTGACCAGACTTGCTCAAATAGCTGATAATGAAAATAATGTTTAAACGCAAAAAAAGGGACAAGCTGACTGCCAAAGAAGTGGAAACAGCTCTGGTCCGTATCCGAAAAACATATGATGATTACATCATAAGCTATATGACTCCCATCGATGAAAAATCCTCCTTTGAAGACCGATATATTGAGGCTCTTCATGCCCGGGTAGACCTGACCCGGTTTATCAAAGACGAAATCGTTTATCTCCAGCAGCTTATCCAGGAGAGTGAAGAGAATAAAGTTCGTCATGAAAACAAGGCCTCTCCTGCAACCAAACCACTCAAGGGTTTTGCTGACAGGATCATCGAAGAGCTGGAACGGCAAATTGAATCCTATCCTATGATAGTCCTGCATGATGATGCCTCTGATGAAGTGAAGAAGCTCTATGGTGCCCTGAATGTTCTTGATAACGAGTATTGGTCAACAGTCTCCTCATTCATCAGAAAGGTGCATTCTTCCACTGTAAGTTATAATCTGGAAAACAGGTTATTCCGCATGACCACCATCGGCGGAGATGATGTCCCACCGGAGCTGGACCGGTATTTATTTCTACTGAAGCAGGGTGGAAAGTATTCCACCGAACTCTTTCGGGAATCCCAGGAATGCATTAAAAGGGCCTCATTTTTCCTCCACGAACTCCATCTTATCCTGCTGGAATGTCAGGACCGCGGATTAATGGACGAAAGTGTTGAAATTGCTTATAATTATGTTGAAGATATAATAAGAGATTTTAGACTTAAGGATTTAAAAAGGAGTTAATTGCATGTCAGAAGTGATTCTTACAGATGATACATTTGAGAAAGAGGTATTAAAATCGGATGTACCAGTTTTAATAGATTTTTGGGCCGAATGGTGTGTGCCCTGTAAAATGCTCAGTCCTCTAGTGGCTGAGATAGCCGAAGAATATGAGGGTAAAATCAAAGTCTGTAAAGCGAATGTGGACGATGCACCCGAATCCTCAGGGCGCTATAATATTCAGAGTATTCCAACCCTTATGGTATTCAATAAAGGGGAGATTGTTAAACAGAATGTGGGTGTGATCCCCCGGGATTCCATCGAAGAAATGTTCAAAAGCCTTCTCTGATCCTTCAATAAACGCATCAGGACGAAGGGGCATACTCTTCGTCCGTGTTTATAGCTCCGAAGCTTTTCCCACTCGTCGGCACGGTGTGCCAATCAATCATGCTATCTGTATCTAAGGAACTGCTGCCTCTGCACAATGATCTTGTGGCTGTGGTGTAATAAGATGGAATTGCCTCTTTGGGAGAGATGGATTCATCGCTGAAAGCCCAGGCTCCCATTTGATACAGATCGGCTGCCGCATCAAAGGTCCGGCTGGTCCATCCCAGATTGTCGTCTTCCGGGTCCGGTTCCCTGTCGGAATACACCACACCGTCAATTAAGACTCCTTCGGGAGCATTATAGATGGTCAGGATGCCATTGGCCCCAGAGAGACCGGTGTCATCAGGAAGCCAGAGATCCCAGGCCTTATCAGAGCTGAGCTTTCCTCCCGAGATCGTCTTATCCCGGCTCTCTGAGATCTCTTCAGAGAGAAATTCCCGGCGGCAGTGAATGATGATATACTCCCCCTCTGTCAGTTCAATATCGGGAAGTATATAACGGTATTCATAATAGCGGCGGGTTCCGTAATAGAGGCAAATCCCGGCAGTGTTGCCCTCTGAGAGGGCATAGAGTTCTATGCAGTCAGGATTGCTCTCGGATCCTTGCGGATTAAATTCATTGATCAACAACTCTGGCACCCGGGGATTCCATCCCCAGAAGAGAAGGACGAAACGGCAGCTGTTGCCGCTTGTATCTTCCACTGTTAAGGCGGCCTTGTAGGGACTCCCCGGTACCAAGGGCATCTGGGGAGTCAGGGTCAGAGTCGTTTCATTCAGGACCGTAAGCTGTGCCGTTTCACCCGATTCAAGCTGGATTGATTCACTTTGGGCTTTGACTGGCTCATCAAAAAGGATATAGACATCCTGACTGTCAGTGGGTGAAATTTCCAGAAGCCGGGGAGGCGACAGGTCCGGTTCCAGGAACAAATCTTCACCGCATTGAAGGGAACAGGCGGAGAAGCAGGAACTGAGAAGCAGGGTATAAAGTCCATACATTTTAAATCGGTCCAGTGTATTCATATTTAAAAGCTCCTTAGAATCTTAACAGACCTTATTGATGGGATGATTCAAAAAATCTCGTCATGAAGGAAGAAAATGAGCCGATAAATATAACATGAGAAAAGGAATAGCTGTTTTTATAATCATGTTAACTTTTACCCTGGTCTCCCTGTCTTCTCAGGAACTGACCATCGAGCCGGGAGATGTCTATATCGATATGGTAGGGGAGGATGGTTTTCATCTCTGGATCAGACAAAAGCCGGGAATGAACTCAGTCCTTTTGACCGAATCAACGGCAGATCCTGAGAAACTGAGAGATTCCTTTGCTCTGAGGGCCTATGAATTCAATGAAATAAACGGCAATGAAGCAAGGATGCTGGATGGAGAACTTCTACCCCGGGACCGGGGGATGTATTACCTCATTGATTCCAGTCCTGTTTATAATGAATTGATGGAAGGTATGGCTTTTCAGATCTATGTTCCCCTGCAGCTGACCTATGGTTACGCCTGGAGCAGGGAGGGGCAATTAGATATCCGTCAGGGAACATGGTTGAATATAAGGGCCTTTTCAAAGGCCTATGCGGATTACTCAGGAATCTATCAGGACAATCCCTTTATTCTGTCTACCCGTATCAAGGAACTCCCCCCTGCAGTCATTCCGGAGATTGCTGATAAAGAGCTGGAAGATATCATGGAAGAGGCCGCCCTGATGACGGGAGGAGCGTTTATCCGTGCCGATGATGGTGATGATGCTGTAGACAAGATAGGGCGGATCATCACATCTGTTGAGGGCGGCAGTATCGATGTGGTCCTCGTCGTGGATTCTACAGTCAGCATGAAAAATGACATCAATTTTATACAGAAAAAACTGGTTCCACTGGTGAAAACCCATATAGAGGGATTTGACTCTTTCAGGATCGGCATCGTCCTGTATCGGGATTATAAGGAAGCCTATCTGACAAAGGAAACTCCCTTTCAGACAGATCTGGATAAGGTTCAGTGGTATTTGGACCGGATTACTGTCTCAGGGGGACGGGATATTCCTGAAGCGGTGTATGAGGGAATCTTCAGCGGTATTTCCAATTATGAGTGGACCTCAGATCATCGCATCATCATTCAGGTGGGAGACGCATCGCCCCATGAGGTTCCTAAAGGTGAAATTACCAAGGAGATGGTGTACCGGGAGGCTGCAGAACTGGGCATTTCCATCTACCCCATTCTGCTTCCGTCGGAGTATTGATTTGGAGGCCCTCCTTATTGAAGGGGTTAAAAAAACCGCGTAATGCGGTTTTTATATTTACCTGGGTGGGGGGGCTCCACCATCGTTGGAAATCTTTCTGGCCGGATATTTTTCGGGATCTACTTCCGGGGTCGGCCGGCCTTCCAGGTTGGCAAGAACCTTCTCAGCCAACACCTTATACCGGGGAGGATATAGGGTGACATAACTGCTGCTTTCGTATTGTTCCAGTACGTTCTTCAATTCCAGAATTGCCAGATCTTTGGCCCCCAGCTTCTTATGAAGAATGGC